>PIVW01000815.1 GCA_003353825.1 Chloroflexota bacterium | reverse complement strand
GCACCCTTCCTGTGTCTCCCTTCCCATTCCAATCCAGTGTGTGTTCGCCCGCTGAGTTGAAAGCGCCTGCAAGCAGTGTCCGCACTCGATGTCCCGATACATCGTAAACTGCCAGGTCCACAGGTGAGGGTTCAACCAGGGAAAAGTGAATCCGAGTTGACGGGTTGAAGGGATTGGGGTGCACCCCAAGTACGAGGGGGACCGATGCCAGGGGCACCTCTTCGGGAACTGGAGAGAGCGAGAGGCAGTCAATGGGTGCCAGATTGAGACGCGTATCCGAAGCCAAATAAACGACCTCACCATCCACTGCGATCCCGTGGCTAAGATATTCGAGATCCATGCTTCCGATGAGACGAAGATTGGTGGGATCAAAGATGTCAAGCACTTGGAGCCCAGCAGTTCTGGCAGCCACATAAAGAACACTACCAACGGCTTCAAGGTCGTTGGAAAACCCAGGGATGACGGTGTTGCCCAGGATGGCAGGAGAGCTGGGGTCGGCGAAATCGACCACGAAAATCGTTTCGGCACCGTTGATGTAGGCCAAAGAGCCCTGAACGGAAATGCTGTTGCCGAACTGGAAGCCGCTCAATTCCCCAAGCTGGATGGGCTCCGTGGGATTGCTGATATCAACCACATAAAGTGTGCCTCCAGACGCTAGAATCAGCGCAATCTGTTGGGACACTGTCACCACTTCGGCATTCTGGTAGAAGTCGAGGCTCCCCACGATGACCGGATGGGTCGGATCAAATTCAAGGGAAGCCACTTGCAGTCCAGCTTGCCCGTCCGCAATGTAGAGATGCTCCTGGGCAACGGCCACCTGGTAGGCGGTGCCGGGTGTGTCCATCCTCCCGACCCGCTGGGCATTGGGTGGATCGTTGACATCAATGACATCCACGCCAAGAAAATCCGCGACAAATAGGAACTTTTCGGTTAGCGCGAAATCCACCGGGCTGCTATCGAAGTAGGAAATGCTGCGGACGTGGTTCGGGTCCTCGGGGTTGCTAACGTCGATAACCTCAACAAGATTCTCACCAATTTCATTGCCGTCGTTGTTCACGAAGGCATAGTCTCCATCGACGGCCACGGCGCGCATGAATCCGTTCACAAGATTCTCGTGGTAACCCAGGAGTTTCGCGCTGCCTTCGGGATACCGCAGGTCGAAGATCTCCAGCTCTTCCGAGCCCGGAACATAGGCGTAATCGCCATAGAATTTTATGACATCAGGTCCGAAGTCCGTAGCCACCCTGTCCACGAGTTCCCATGGTGGTGCCGCTGATGCGCTGTAGCACTCAATATTAGATCCGCTCGAATACAATGGATAGACGTAATCATCAAGGCCATTGACCGAAGTCACGAAACCTGTAGTATCCTCCGTGCCAAGCATGACGGGATAGGAGGGATTTGTGAGGTTGAATACTGCGAAGCCGTCAAGAGCAAGAGAGACAAAAAGGCGGTCGCCATTGGGCACAGCGTCAAGCACATTGAGTCCCCAGCGATAGTACTCCACCGGGTTGGCTGGATTGGAGAGTCCATAGACGATAACCGCCCTGCCGCCCTGAACATCACAAGCTGTGTAGAGATAGCCGTTCTGGTACGCCACGCGGCTGCAATCGTCGATCCCGACGGTGCCTAATTCCACAGGATTCAGGGGATCTGACAAGTCGAGGACAAGTATCCCGATATCCACACATCCTACGTAGCAAATATTGTCGACGAGACAGACATCTATAGCATTCGTTGGTGTCTGGTAACGCACCTTGAATTGCGGTAATTGGGCATTGACAGTGGAATAGATTTCAATGCCGTGCTCTCCAATGGAAGCCACAAGCAGGTCGCCAGCGGCATCAATGCGTCGAGGGTTAAAATAGCCCTGGGAGATTTGGCTGAGGTATTGCGGATTTTCCGGGTCGAAGATACCCACGATTTTGATCTTGTCCATGGCGACATAGGCTATGTCATTCTTGAAAGTGATGTCCGAGTCCCGCCGGTTGACAATCGCCAGGGTGTAGGCGC
>PIVW01000814.1 GCA_003353825.1 Chloroflexota bacterium | reverse complement strand
GCGATGGCTTTTTCTCTGACGCAGTTGGCCAGCAGTCCAAAGTGGCGAATTCGCATGTAACCTTTGGGCAAGATGTGGGTTAGAAATCGGAGCAGGAAATCGACAGCATCGAGCGTCATGGTCTTTTGTTTGTTGTCGTCGGCTCTGTCTTTGTAGCGAAAAGTCACTTGCCGACTTTCCATAGAGACTAGGCGGTGGTTTGAGATGGCGATGCGATGGGTATACTGCCCGAGGTAGCGCAGCACTTGGTCTGGTCCGGCAAATGGTTTTTTTGCATAAACGACCCACGAACAACGGGTCGCCTTTTTGAGCAGCTTGCGGGGATTTTTGTCTTCTACTTGGAGCTCATTGTCGCTTATTGCCTTTTCGAGTTTGCTGAGCAGCTTTCCGCGAAAAACCGTGGAGAGTATCGAGACAGGAAGAAAATACCCCGGTGCGCAGGAGATCCATTGTGTGCCATCGGGACTCAGTCCGCCCCCTGGAACGATGCAATGTAAGTGCGGGTGATATAGCAAAGTCTGAGTCCAGGTGTGCAGTATCGCGATGAATCCGAGCTGAGCACCGAGGCGCTCTGGGGTGAGGGCGACTTCCCGCAGGGTCTCGGAAACAGCTGCGAATAACAGATCGTAACAGTGCCTTAGATTGGAGCGAAACAACGCGTGAAGCGAATCTGGAATAGTGAAAACGACGTGGAAGTACTCAACGGGCAGCAGATCCTTTTGTCGGGCCTCGATCCAGCGGGTCTGATTGAGGCTCTGACATTTTGGACAGTGTCGATTGAGGCACGAGTTGTAGAGGTTTGTTTTGTGGTCGCAATGGTCGCACCGATACACATGGCCTCCGAGTGCCCCGGTTCGACAATTGAGAATATCGTACACCGCATTTGACTGGTCGATTGAAAGAACGGGCAGCTCGTCTGTGAAACGCTCGAAAATATGTGCCAGCTCTAATCGTCGACCAGCCGGTTGAAAAGGTGCAACCGCCTGACTGCAAGCCATCAGCTTTTGGGCAAGGGCAGAAGCCCATCAAGTTCCTGGCTCAGCTCGTCCAGTGGGCTGCCGGCCTGGGTCACGTAGTTTTTCGCCACATGGGTGTAGATCATGGTCGAAGAGAGACTGCGATGTCCGAGCAAGCGCTGTATCGTCCGAATGTCGACACCACTCTCCAGCAGATGGGTGGCAAAGGCGTGCCTCAGGGTATGGATACTGACACTTTTGGTGATGCCCGCCTTGTTTTTGGCGATGGTGAAAACCCGCTGTGCACTTTTTATGTTGAGCGGTTTGCTCCGGTCCTGCCCCTGGAAGAGCCAGTCGGGAGTCTGAACAAGCTTCCAATACTCTCGCAACACAGGCAACAGGGTCGTCGATAGTGGCACATAGCGGTCCTTGCGTCCTTTGCCTTGGTCAACGCGAATCATCATTCGCTGGCTGTCAATGTCACTGACTTGGAGATGGACCACCTCCGAGACCCGTAGCCCGGCCGAATAGGTGGTCATCAGCAGGGCCTGGTGCTTGAGGTTAGACACGCTTTTGAATAAAGCGCACAGTTCCTTAGCATTTAAAATCTCAGGAAGCACGCGGCCAGTCTTCTGATACGGGATGAAGTCGATTCGCCAGTCTTTTTGGAGTGTCTTCAAAAAGAAAGACCGTATGGCGTGCGTGTAAATATTGAACGTGGAAGACGCTACCTCCCGCTCCTTGGTCAGATGCAGCTGGAAAGCCTTGATGTCCTCCAGGGTCAGCTCGTCAGGTGGCCGCATATAGTACTTAACGAGGAGTTTTACGCACCTCACATAGGTCTCGATTGTGCTGGGACTCATCCCCCTTACTTTTAGATCATTGACAAATTGGTCACAGAAGTAGCCCATGACGTCCTCCTTTGCCCCAAAATGGCCGGGGCATACCACGACCCCTTCGTGGGACCGTAAGCAAGACGTTAGAGGGCTGTGGAGCGAAAATCACCGTCGAGAGAAAAGCTTCTCCCCTCCACCGCGAAGCGGTTTCGTTCAACGAT
>PIVW01000258.1 GCA_003353825.1 Chloroflexota bacterium | reverse complement strand
GTCGCGGGCGAACACGGAACGAAGCTGCATGTGGTATTCATCTGCTGTACGCCCTACCTGCGTTTCCAGCCGCCAGTGTGCGAGCAGATTCTCGCCGGAAAAAACGCCCAGCGTCACATCTTGATTGGCAATATCTATACAAAGTAGCATGTTCACACGATGACTAGCACTCTGAATCCTGCACAACAATCTGCAAAGAGCATGACGTTGCTGTGTGCGATCAACCCGCCTTAGTTTTTGCGGGTGATAGCGACCGAAATTCGCTCTGGCGCACTACACAGACAGTATGGCCGAAAGCGGAAAATGATCGGAGGCATGTGGGTATTTCTTCCACATCGGGAGATCATCCTTCATGATCCGCTGAACTTGAGCATCACTCACCCAGCCATCTTCTCGGTTCTTAGAATAGAGTATGTGGTCGATCCAAACCCGATGCCAGGCATTGTTGAAAATTGGGTCCTTAAAACTTGTCGTGTGAATAGAAGAAAAATCCAAGGCGATTTGTGCTTTATCTGAGAGGGTATCGAACAAGGCATTGCCCAGGCACAGTTCCGGTTTCCAGACGCTGCCCATCAAGCGCTCGATCCCGCTGCCAAACAAGCGTTTTTCGCTGGCATCCAGCCCGGGCCCATCATTGATATCGCCGCATACGATCAAAGGAACGTTACGGGTTTGTGGATCAGTAAGAAAGGGATCGAGAAACTGAAGGCGGACTTGTGTGGCCTGTGCCAAGATCTTGCGGCGGTTGGCATCGGCGATCTGCCACCATTTGCTCCATTCGTACGCCTTGAAAATGCCCTTGCTTTTGAGATGGAGACCTAGAATGCGGAAATTGCTGCCGTTTTGCGGTCTGATCTCGACGTAGAGAGGGCGACGCTCGAACTTGAAGCGTTCCTCTAACTCGTCGTCATCCGTATCCACAAGGAAGGGATCAAAGGCTTGCAAATTGTTGGTATCGATATAGCGGAAGGGTGGATGGTCAAATTTGCCCTGATCGATACGTACGGCAATGCCGATAATCTGCGACCGCCCTTTTGAGTATTGAGTCTGCACCACCCAATCCCCTTCCACATCTTTGTCGTAGAACAGTTGCAACTCACTCGCCCTGTTGGGCCCCTCTACACATACAACAATATCGGGCGCCAATTCGTTCAAGACCCCCGACAGATCATCACGGCGTTGGCGTACGGTGCAACCTTGGGCGTGGTAAGGGATTTCGTCGTCCGCCTTAAAAGCAGCGGGTAGATTGTTTGGGCCATAGAGATCATTCATCCACTCCATGTTCCAAACGACAAGCTTCAATCCTGACATCCTCAGACTCCAGATAGATGAATGGCTACGGGTACTGTGAAATGATAACGGAGGTTTGTCAAGCAGACAATCCGGCGGAATCTACTAAAATGTGAAGCACACGGACGTTACTCTTGTAGGTGTAGGCAATGGCTGCTCAATCGGTCTCTTCGTCAACCCGCTTCCGATCTATGCGAACGACTTGGATAGTGTAAACAATGGGAACGATGATGGCGAAGAGGAACCACTGGATGGCGTATCCCAGATGCGGGCCTTCATCCAGAATGATGGGGGGTGGATTGCGCGTCGGTAAGCCGGCGTGAGCGTGGGATGGCGTAAGGGCGATGTAAAAGGGTAGGAGTTCATAGGACAGTTGATTCTGGAGGCCGGTGATATCGACACGATACCATTCTTGCCTGGCTTGATCTGGGATTTCGGCATTTTCGGGTCGTCTGTCCTCTGGCTCGATCCGGCCTTCGAGTGTCTGCTCCACCACCTCGCGTACCCCCGCCAGTCCTGTTTGCTCGTAGGTGGTGGGGTCAATCCAACCTCTGTCAATCAGCACAGCCCTGTCACTGCCTTCGATCAGAAAAGGCGTGAGAACATGGAATCCTGGTTGGTCCAGATAAAGCTGGCTTTTCAAGAGGATTTCGCGCTCGAAATCATAAGTTCCACTGACAACGGCTCGCCGATAACGCAAGGTCTGGGCATCCAGACTTATCTCATCACCACGAACCGAAAGTGGATTCGCTTCGATTTCGGCCAACGATGCAACTATATAGGCGCGTTTCTGATCCAAGCGGTCGAGTTGCCAGAAGCCCAGACGGATCATGACGGCCGCGGCGAAAAAAACCAGCAAAGTGGTAAGAATCCATCGTCGTTTAAACAAAAGAAATGGCAGGCTGTCCTGACGGCGCTGTGGGAACGATGAGGTAGAAGATGCAGACATTGAATCATTTAGAACATGGTGCGTACAAGGATGGGCTCATTCTAGCATAGACCGTTCTCTGTGGTCAGAACGGTATCATACTGTACTTGTATATTTATGCTATAGTTATTAAATGTAGAACACCTAGGGAAGACAGTGACGCAGACATTACACAGGGTGATTTTGATCCAATATTGGTGTTTGTAGCCATGGCGTCGATGCCGATTCGTACCATTCACGCCACCACCGTTCGATTTCGCGAGGTTACCATGGTGTTGCAATCCTTCAACCTGCGTCGCTGTCTTATTGTCGCGTTTGTACTGGCGATTCTTCTTTTTATCCTCATGCTTTTCTTGCCGAAGCCGGTGCAGGCAGGGAATGGCCCCAATTCGGGTTCGGGACAGCCGGGTACCTGGTATCGGGTTAAACGCGGGGACACGCCAATCCCACCTTCTCGGCCGAAGCGTTATGCAGCGGCGCCACTTCCATCCACGGTGTTGTCTGGGCAGATCGCTGCACGATCCCAGATGGAGGATCTCTCCCGCCCGGTCCCGGCTGTGTGCCCTCCGGCAGCGGCTACAGCGCCAATGGCGTGCGAGAGGCTGGAGAACTGGACATTTATGATATCGCTATGAATCTGCTGCCAGGAACGTGCGTCACCGTAGGCATACCAATCGAAAATAGTACACTCACCGAAATCGACGGCGAATAAAGATTCACCAGCCTGATATCCGGTGACTACTGCGTGGAGCTACTGCTGGCAAGCGTTGACAATACCGAAATCCTAATCCCGGGTAGTTGGACGGCCCCTGCCCCCGGCGATGTCGGCGGAAACATGCGTTTTGATGTCACACTTTCGCCCGGTCAGATGTTGCAAGGGCTTGATTTCGGCTGGGACTATCAATTTGACTGATTCTCTGTTAACCTGTTGGTGTAATGCACTGAGGTATGTCTGATTGACCTGTTTTGTGGTTACGATTGGCGGCTATGGGCTGCTCAGCACGTTGTACTCGACGTGAGTTGAATAGCGACGAGCCCTGTTGAATGCTCAGTTAGAAGTGTTGTCCCACCGAAAAAAACGTGGTCTTTGTGCCCAAACCCTACCGTAATGTGCGAGCCAGATGGCGAAACCCAGGGGTACCAGAGCCGGAGCATAACGGGTGAACACAAGACGTAACGAGTCATCTGTGCCCGACAGACGTTGGCTTATCCAAGCAGCGCTGGGACCGAGTGTGACAGGTAAAAGGAGTTCCAGAAAGCTAAATATGAAGTGTGACAGGTAAAAGGAGTTCCAGAAAGCCAAATATGAACAGAAGTGGAAGCCCATTCCCAAGCATGGGCAAACAACTCATCAATGCCAGCGTACGGGGCAGTGTAAATGAGCATCCCAGACAGAACAGGTTTCCCACAAGTAGTAACGCCAGCATGATCAACCCGGGTAATGAATCCAGGCAGTAACCGTGGCAATGTTTTCGGGCGCCAACTGCGACCCCGTGAGACCGTCATAGATAATCAGCAATGTAAGTATGAGCAAGAGCGTTTGATAGAGTAAACGCCCCCATCGCCAACACAACACGCGCCCCAAAAGAGACGCGTCTAACAGATCAATGCCTGGTGGCGGTTGGTACATCGGATCGGAGATTCGCCGGTGCGTTGTCATCCGGATGGTGGGGTGAAGGTCAGCGTTGCTCCTTGCTCATGTCGCTTGCCGCAGTCAGATCGAAGCGACGTGCAACTGTGCTGCCGTCAGGAAGTGTGGCCACAATAGAGATAGTCCAATAAGCGCTTACTGGGTGGTTTCCATCCCTGACTCATTCATATCCATGTTCAGGCCTTCCATCGCCCGAACCTCCACTGTTAAGGTACGATCCCCCGACTTTTCAAAGGAGAGCGCCAGTTCCAGGGTTGAGCCAGGTTCAAGCATATCTTTGAGGTCGATGAGCATGACGTGCAGGCCGGCCGGTTTGAGCTCAATCTGCCCTTTGGCCGGAATGAGGATGCGCTGGCCTTCCACAGGGCGCATACGCATGACGTCGTTTTCCATGGTCGTTTCATGTAGTTCTACGACGTTGCTGGCATCTGTGCTTGCAGCTATGAGAGCGTCATCCTCATTGCCGTTGTTTATCAGGATCATGTAGACAGCACCGTTACCTTCCGCCATAGGTGATTGGCGGGCCCAGGCTTCTTCAATGACGATGTCGGGGCCTTGGGAGCTGCCGGCACAACCACTGAGGGTGATTGCAATGAACGCAAATAGAAATATCGGGAAAAGGTGAAATTTGTTTTTCATGGTGAATCAGTGCCTTTGTTTGGAGTAGCAATTAAGAGTCCACTGAAAAAAGCCTATTAACCGCAAAGGACGCAAAGATCGCAGACGAAAACATAGGGTTTCACGGGGAAAAGCGCGTTCAATCCCCACAATTTTTGCTGTTATCTCGGCCTTTACTGCTTGTTTAGACCTTTTTTCAGGGGAGTCAATTAACCGGAGATAAAGAAAATGCTTTGAAGTGAGGCTTTTATTCGATCAAGGCTCATCGTGAGCCTGATGAATGTCCATGCTGTTACTTAAGTATGCCTGAGCCTGCGCCCTATCCATGACCTCACCCCCGAAACCACGCTGGAAACGTTCAGCTTCATCCTGGTGCTGGAAGCTTAGCACTGTCGGCGTACAGCACACCGCCAGTTCGGAATTCACAAGATAGATGGCGGTCCGCACATTGATCATTCGCCCATGCAAAAAATCCACGGTAAGGGCGGAGATTGCTTCGGGGCGCATCGTAAGTAGCATCAAGCCGCAGTGTGGACAACACGCCTGTATTTGTGAGCCGTCTTCACAGTTGAGGACAAAGGCCGTGCGGCAGCGAACCCGCATGCTGCACATAGCGCAAGAATCATCACCAACTCGTGGTGATAACGTGGTGGTGGCGCCACCATGGACTTTGCGGATCAGCCCTTCTTGAGCTAAACCCGTGAGGTCGCGATGGACGGTCATACGCGAAACACCCAATTCCTGGCTCAAATCGTTGATCTGAACCCGGCCTGTTTCCTGAGTCTTCTCGAGAATGTATTGTCGTCTTTCAGAGGCCAACATAGGATAATAATCGTGACAAAATGTTATAATCTGATTTAATCATTATCAAGTGTAACATGCCGTGCAGCGAAGGCCAAGGTTATCTTCTCTAGCCTAAGCTGTGCTGACTACATAATTCTGGGCGGCTTGCCAGATTATTGCCAATGCCAAACCGGATATGTGCTGACATCTCTGTGGTCAGGTATAATTACCCACAGGTGGCTATCATATCAAACTGAAAAATATCAGGACGTTCAGTCATAAGGAGAGGATATGAATTCTACAGAACTTGCCTACCCGCCTCCACAAGCATTGGAGCCGACGCCGCCAGGCAACGTGCGCGGTTCGCTACAACTCGCCTGGCAGGCGTTTCTGCTCAATCCGCGTGCCTATGCTACGGTCCTGGAGGCGGAGAAACCACTGCGAAAGGGCTTTGTCACATTGCTGGTAATCATCCTCGCCATCAGTATTGGCTATGCTCTGGGTCTGGCTCTGGATTTATTGACAACACCTCGGCTCGATCTCCTGCAAAGTGAAATACTAGAGCTCATCCAAAATACGACCTGGTTCAAGCAGACGGCGAGTGAAACAGCGGATTTCAGCCAGAACTTCGAGCAAATTTACCTCTTGGGCTGGCAAGCGATGCGTACTTCTGGAGAACTGCCCTCATGGTTGGGTACAGGTGCATCACTGGTCGGCCTCATGATCTCAGCACTCTTAGGTTGGCTGGTGTATGGCCTCATTGCCTTCTTGTTTGCACGGTGGTTGGGTGGAGCCGCTGGGTTGAGCCAGTATCTCGGTGTCCTGGCCCTTTCATACGCACCTAAGTTGCTGGCAGTTGCCGGTGCCATTCCCGGCCTTACGGTCCCTGGTACACTCATATTGGGTTGGATGCTCGTTTCCAAGTATCAGGTGACTCGCAGCGCCCACCGACTCTCCTGGCAGCGAACGCTTGTCGTGATTTTTGGCGCCTATCTGGTCATCGTGTTGGTTTCATTTATCGGTTTTGTTCTATCGCTTACGTCCGCTCTTTTGCAGATTCCGGGGCTCGATTTCATCATCAAGCTGTTACAGGGAGGTAGCAATGCATTCGGCGCTTAGTACCTACTCACGCATTTTACAATTGGATACCGACACATTCGTTACTATCAAGCACTTGGATGATCGCGTCTGGTTCGCACTTAGGTTTTTCGTGATCATGGCCCTGATCGGAGCACTGGGAAAGTGGGCACTTCTGGGTAGCCTTATGAACCAACCCATCTTACCGGAGATCGCTCATCAAATAGCTGATATCGGCTACTTGATCGCAGGCTATTTGCCGGAGTGGTTGGGATTTCTGGCCACATTTTTGCAGGATGTCTCTGATCTTGTGCTCGAAATCGAAACCAAGCTGGCCGCGCTCGCCCCGCCCATCGGCACACGACCCAGCCGGGTTGTCTTACTAATCGGCCAGTGGCTGAGTACGCCATTCAATTTGATGGCCTATTGGTTCGGCTATGCGCTCGTGCTGGCGGGTGTGGCCAGATGGTTTGGTGGCCGCGGCTCGTTAACACAGCATCTCAGCTTGGTAGCACTGGCGATAGCACCCTACATCTTGAGTATCGTCAGCAACTTCGAGCCGACAAGCATAATCGCAAGTGTGGGGATAGGCATTGCCGGCCGTGCCCTGGTTGTCATCGGGCTTGCCTGGAGTGCAGCGATCTTAGTAAGAGCAGTTGCGGTTGCGCATGAATTCACCATAGGGCGATCCATCGCTGTGTTGCTCATCGCTTTCATCTTGCTCTACGTGCTGTTACCGCTTGCCCTTTCGCTAACGGCTGCCTTTGTTTTCTTTGGATAACCAGATTTCCATGCGTGGCCATTGCTGGAGCCGGGCGTTATCCCACAGCTCACAGTTTTAGCGCTCGCGTGGCGATGTAGGTCGGCATATAGTGGCCGACGATCGTGTCCCTTTCATAATCCTCATAGAAGCCGGCGAGCAGAAAGCCTGCCTCTAGTTGCCCGCCGATTTGGTCCTGCAACATATGTCCGAATTCGTAAGCCGCATGGTCACCATGCAGTCGCCGGTGTTCCTCTGCTGTGATACTGGTCAAATCAGAATAGGGCAGTGCGTATTTCACTTGTAAGATATTGTGTTCTATCAATTCAGGATCGAAGAGATAACCAACAGAGTTCTGGAACCCGGCCAGGAGCGCACCCCCCATTCGCAGCAGGCGATACGCTTCTTTCCAGAGAGGGCGAACATCGGGAATGTAAGCGTTGGATACAGGATGAACGATGAGATCAAAACAGAGGTCGGCAAAGGGAAAAGGGTCACACATATCCGCCTGAAGGGTGGCCAGAGTCAAGTCGTCCCGCTCGGCCACAAATCGGTCTTGACCTAGCTGTTTGGAGGAGATATCCAGCACAGTGACATGAGCGCCTGCAGCCGCCAAAATGGGCGCCTGTCGTCCACCGCCCGAGGCCAGACAGAGAATATCCAATTCCACAACATCGGGGAACCAGGATCGGGGAACAGGCTTTGATTCTGTTAGGAAAATCTGCCAATCCCCCTGCCTGGCTGCGGCAATCACTCCCTCGCTTACCGCTATCGTCCATATGCACTCATGTTCGACGGCGTCATCCCAGACCTGCCGGTTGCGTTTTACGACGTCCATGAATGTATCGGTGGGATAGGCATGGGCACCTCAGTGCGATCTATGAAAAGTCGACAAATACTCAGCAACATAAGCTACATAATCTGACGGCGTGACAAAATGTTTCGATACAAATGAGCGATCAACTGGCTCTTTGGGATTTCGCGTGACAGGCCCATATATAGTGTGCTCAGATTTAGGCAAAAAGACGGTAGCCTCCCAGATCCAGATAGAGGCGCTGGAACCAAGTTTCGGTTCGAAGGA
>PIVW01000257.1 GCA_003353825.1 Chloroflexota bacterium | reverse complement strand
GCTGCCTAGAAGGCGAGGACGGCCTGGTTGGTCTCCGGGTTGTAGACGCCGTCGGCCACGAGCTCACCCTCCGCATCAAAGCCGAGGGTGAGCAGGGCTTGTTCGAGCTGGCGCACGTCTTCGCCGTGGGCGGCGTCGCCGCTGGCAATGTCCATCACAGCACCAGTGGCCGGGTTTCCGGCAGATGTCAGGGTTTGGAGAATCTGGGCGGGGCCAGCGAGGAACACGACCTCACCGAAATGAACCACACCGTCGGAGATGGCGCCGATGTCTTCCTGCCACGCCATGACAATCTCGCGGGTGGAGGTAGTGAATTCGCTGTCAAGGGTCATCGATCCATCGGGATCATAGCCTAGGGCGATGAGCGCTTCTTTCAGTTGTTGCACGTCGGGGCTAGGCCCTGCGGCGGATGCCCCGGAGAGAAGCTGATCCAGGGCGACTTGGGCCTGATCCACCTGCGCCTGAGCCGCGGCCATGGCATCAGGATCAGGGCCTTGTTGCAGGGTGTCCAGACTGGCCTGAGCCTGAGCGACCTGGGCTTGGGCGCTGGCGATCTGGCCGGGGGTGGCGCCCTGCGACGCCTGGTTGTATTGAGCCAGGGCGGTTTCGTAGCTGTTGGTGGCCTGTTGCAAGGCCAAACTTTGGGGCAGGGAGCCTACTTCGGGTCGCCACGAAACCGGGTCGTAGGCAGCCTGTGCCAGTTGTAGCGCTGCTTCGGCGTCGGACAGATTGGCCTGAGCGATCTGCACGGTATTGGGATCGGGCAGGTTGAGCAGGTCCTGGAGCGTCTGCTGTGTGCCGATCAGTGTCTGCCGGGCCGCCTGGACCTGCTGGTTACCGGCTGGTGAGGTCAATGCCGTCAAGTTGGCCTTAGCCGACGAGAGCGCTGCCTGGGCTGCGACCACGGCAGGATCGAACCCTTCGAGAGCGAGGGTGCGGTAGGCGGGCTGTGCGCCGTACAATGCCACCACCGGCTGGTCATTGACCCGGAAGAGGACGTCGCCCTGCTTGATCACCGTTCCCGGTTCGGCCACCCAGGTGATGGTGCCGTTGAGTTGGCTGGCAACGGTGACGGTATCCTCGCCGATGGCGATGTCGCGGAAGGCGGGCAGGTCGCCGTGGAGCAGCACCACCGGCTGATCATCGATGGCAAAGAGGGCTTCACCTTGGTTGATCGTTTCACCCGACGCGGGGATGTCGGTGACGGTTCCGCCAAGCTGCGTCGAGATCGGATCATTCGCGATGGAGCCGAGCGTGCCATCGAAGGTTTCTTCCTGCACCAGGTCGGTGATCACGACTTCGGCGAAATTCAATGGCTCCGCCTCAATACTCACCGCCGCTGGCGAGCCGTCGATCTGAGAGAGAACCATAGCGATGATCACTGCTGCTACAGCAACAAATCCGGTCAGGATCAGCCAGAACCAGGGACGTCGGTTTTTCATGCTAGTGCCCGACCGCTGTACTGGTTCGATCATTTTCCTTCCTCCCCGCCAACTGTGCTGCCACTGCATTCTTCGTAGTCCGCCACGGCTGCCTGATCATCCCAATTGATCGCATCCTTGAAGTTGCCCCGCCACTGAGCCAGGGTCTCGGCTGTGGGGTCATCGATATCGTTGCCTTTCTCACGCAGGCAGGCGGCCAACTCGACGGCCTGATCGACCAAATTGCTTGTGTCGGCGCGATTTTTCTCGAAAATGAAGCCTTCAAGATGATCGTCGCAGACTTCCCACGTAGTCTTATCCTCTTCGGTCCACTCTGCACCCGCGGCCAATTGGGGTTTGCCCACATTGCCGTCGGCGTCGACCACCGGGTCTAGCAGATCAACGCCCTGATCGCGCATGCACTGGGTGAAAACCATCATTTTGGCTTCGTTGTCAGCCAGGATATCCTCGGCAGCGGCGGCGGGCTCCGCTTCCTGCGCGTCCTCGACTGATCGGAGCGAAGGCACATCGGTCGAGCTAGTGCCACAAGCGGCGAGAAGCAGGGCGAATGTGGTTAGAAGAATTAGGGTTGCCAATTTGTTTATCATTGTTCTACCTCGTTGAATGGATGGCGGACAGTGTCGCTCGTCCTTATCCATGACAGCATACCGACAAATTGTGGCGCAATTATGGCAATTCCTGCCGATTGTTCAACCCTGAATCGGCAAGCGCAGGTAGAAACAACTCCCCTTACCCGCTTTACTCTCCGCCCACACTTGCCCCCCATGCGCCTCCGCAATCTGTTTGACGATGGCCAGGCCCAGCCCTTGACCGCCCGTCCCTTTCTGCCGGGATGGATCGGCACGATAAAAACGCTCGAATACAAAGGGCAACTCCTTGGCGGCGATGCCAGGGCCAGTGTCTCGAACAGCTATCTCTAGCCAACGATTTTCCTCAATCTCACACTGCACTGTCACGTGACCACCCGCGGGCGTGTACTGCAAGCCATTTTGGATGAGATTGCCTAGCGCCTGTCTAATTCGCACGGTATCCATACGGATAGGCGGCAGTTCGGAAGACAGGGGCAGGAGCGTCAGTTCCACATCCGACGCTTTTGCCTGCAACTGCCAGCGCTCGACCTCGGTCGTGAGCAGTCGGACCGGTGAATGCGGTTCCAAGTTGAGCCGCAGCGCTCCCGCATCCGTTTCCGCCAGCCAGTTCAAATCATGCACCAGATTGCCGAGCATATCCACTTCGCCCATGATCTGCTTCGCCGCATCTGCGGGCGGCTTGATGCCGTCGCTCATCCCCTGCGCCTCTAGGCGGATGACGCTCAACGGTGTGTTGAGTTCATGCGACACGTCATCGATCAGGCGTTTGCGCAAGTGGCGCTGAGTGTCCAATGAGGTCATCATTTGGTTGAAAGACGCGCTCATCTGTCCCAGTTCGTCGGATGAATTGACGGGCAAATGCCGGGTGTCGCCGCTTTCAGCAATGACTTGTGTGGCCTCGGTGAGGGCGATGACGGGGGCGGTGATGCGGCGGGAAAGCCAAAAGGCCAGCAATAGCGCCACCATAGCAGTGATCAAGCCGCCAATAGCCGTGGGAACAAGTGAATCGATGAGAAATTCGCGAGTTTCAGCCGCCAAATAGGCTCGGTTGATGTTGATGGCGACCGTGCCTACAGCTTGTTCTGTATCCAAATCAAAAATGGTGGCCACGTCGCCCTCGATTTGCGGCACAGCCGCACCCTGTTCCAGAGCAGAAAACGTGTTCATAATCACATTGCCCTCGATATCCCGAACGACAACTCCCATCGGCATGTAGGCGGAATGATCCTTTCCAGCGGCTTCGGCTGCCCGTAGCTTTTCAGGATCAATCAAAAATCCTGTCCGGACAAGGACTGGCTCCAATAGATTCCAGTTTTTATCGTCCGTATAGGTTCGGCTCAAAATGCCGACCAGGTCGCCAGTTCTTATTTTGGCCGAAAACTGGCTCAGTTGCCTTCCCTTCGACCAATAATCGACCCCCACACTGAGCAGGATGGTGAAGAGGATAACAAGGATAAATGCGCCCAGAATGCGCCAACGCAACGACATCATTCACCCTCCACAACGAATTTATAGCCTACGCCGTAAACCGTTTGAATGGGGTGGTAGCCCTTCCTGTGGATGACCTTGCGCAGGCGGCGGACATGCGTGTCGATGGCCCGGTCATAGCCGTCAAAATCGTCGTCGAAGGCCAAGGCGATCAATTGGTCACGGCTGAGAACCTGATTGGGATGGCGCATAAAGGCGGACAGCAGAGCGAATTGCGCCTGGCTAAGATCGAGCGGTTTTTCGGCAAGCGTCACTTGCCGGGTGTTTTCGTTCAGGACGAGGATGTCGTAGCGGAGGATTTGCTGAACCCGGCCATTGCTGCGGCGCAACACCGCCCTGGCGCGGGCTACCAGTTCATTAGCATCGAAGGGTTTGACGATGTAGTCATCCGCACCGCTTTCCAGGCCGTCGATGCGATCGGGCTGGGCGCCTTTGGCCGTGAGCATGATGATGGGCACATCCGATTCGCGGCGCAAAATGCGGCACAGCTCCATGCCGTCCATGCCGGGCAGCATCAGGTCGAGCACGATCAGATCGGGGACAAGAGAGCGGGCGAGAGAAAGACCTGTCTCCCCGTCGCAGGCGATTTCAGCAACGAAGTCCGCTCGTTCAAGGTAAATCTTGACCCAATCGGCTATGCGTTTGTCGTCTTCAATAATCAAGAGTGTCTGACTCATTGTTGATCCTCAATCCTCAATACCCACAGCGGATATTGGGTCCGTTGTGGGTTTGTCGTACCCAAAGCACTATTCTATGTTATCTGCATCGTTGCCTTCAAATTGAGGTCGATTCTGTCCAAGTCGTGTTGGCGGCGACAAGGAAAACCTCGTATACTTCATAGCGTATTTTCTCTGTCAGCCGCATTAATCCAACCGGTAATGTGCTCTACCAATTTCTCCGTCCATTCTACGTGCACTCGCCTGCGGTGCAGTGGTACTTTTGACGACCGCCAACACCGCCAATTTCTTGTTTGTGCTTGTCACTGTTCTACCTCATGAGAAGATATTTGAATAGGGGGGTTATCCCCCACACCGCCAAGCATATAAACAAAATGTGGCAAAAATATGTCAGACCGGAAAAAGTCTTCACGTTCCAGACAGTTCAGTTACTCTGTCATCACAGTTTAGTCACAATGTATGTGGTCAAATGCAATTGGACAGCTAATGGTCGGGAATACTGGAAAGTTTGGAGTGTGTAGTGCAGTCATTAATAGGTGAGTAGTTTCGGCAGAGGTTAGGGCGTACCAGAAGCCTAGCCAGCGTCAAGAGGCCGGCCAAGATGTATGATTAGCTTCAAAATCGCTTCGAACACACTAAAAGTACCAAATTGCTGGAGCAACCCCATTCCATTTCGGCGCGAACTATGGGACACCTCCCAATTTATTGGTAAGAAGCGAAAGATACCGAGTTATCGAGACCATGGTATCTCATATTGTTTTACTATCGGTCGCGGGTGCAATCGGGGTCGGGCACGAGCGTGTATACGCAAAGTGTGGTTTGTGCCTAGCCACATTTCATTGCAAACATTGCATCAAGCTTGAGCCATCATTCAAGTCGTCGCGTATTCTCGAGTAAAAGTATCCACTATTCCACATCCCTCTGGTGTCCAATAGGTGCTGGCGATTTACAACTACAATTTCACGTACTGAATGAAACTTCCTATCGTCTGTCTGAAATTGGAGACACACTTAAAAATCGACATTGTACGGATCCGGTCCAGTCCGCATGCCTCTATCCAATGCATCCAACTCCTTCACCTCTGCTTCGGAAAGTTCAAAGTCGAATATATCTGCGTTCTCGGCGATACGGTGGCGACGAATTGATTTGGGGATCGTAACTACTTCATGCTGCAGATCCCAGCGTAAAACAACTTGGGCGGGGGTCTTGTGATATTTCTGAGCCAGTTTTTGTGCAACTGGTTCATTCACAATCTTGCCCTTCACTAAAGGAGCCCAGGCTTCCAGCTGGATCCGGTGACTTTGACAAAATTCTAACAGGTCGGGATTGAAGAGGTACGGATGAAACTCTACCTGATTCACGGTGGGCACGATCTGGTCATCAACCAAAATAGCTTCAAGATGGTGTATCATAAAATTGCTGACGCCAATTGCTTTGGCCCGACCGCTTTGATAGATCTCTTGCATGGCTTGCCATGTACCTTGAGAATACCCCTGCACCGGCCAATGGACCAGGTACAAATCCACGTAATCAGTCTGTAAGCGTTCCAGGCTTTCTTCAAATGCCACCAGTATTCTCTTCTCGCGCTGGGCATCATTCCATACCTTGGTGGTTAGAAAGATATCCTCACGTGGGACACCGCTCTCTTGGATCGCATTGCCGACGCCGCGTTCGTTGCCGTATATGGCCGCCGTATCAATACTGCGATAGCCGATTTCCAAGGCATTTAATACAGCCTGTTCCACTTCTTGGCCTTCATTAACTTGAAACACGCCAAACCCTAACCAGGGCATTTCGAGGCCATTGTTTAACACAGTACAATCTTCTCTAGTGCTCATCATCTAGTCAATCTCCCTTTGATTCAGAATGCTCGTCAACTTGTGGTCGAAGTCAGTGGAACGTATTCACGTGTAGTATAACGGCAAATAGGTGTTCAGTTCCAGTTGCAGTGGAGCCCAGCCAGCTGCTTGCCAGCGTCGACACCAAGAGTAAGTCGATGCTCTGACTATGGGTCACAAACCTGCTTGCCGTGAAGAAGCAAAAGGCCCCGAATCCTCGGAGCCATCTGATCTCATAGTTTTGTACTATCGGTCGCGGGAGTGATCGGAATCGGGCACGAGCGTGTATACGGACGATCTGGTTCGTGCCGAGTCACATTCCGGTACAGGCGGTGCGACATGACACTTGACGAAGAATCTTCCACTATTCTACACTCCTCTAGTGTCCAAGAGGTGTTGCTAAGAAACAGTGTACGTCTTCAAAACAAATTGGACACATTGTGGTCGAAAATAGTGGAGAGATACGGGCGCAAATAGCAAATTGTTCGCGTATCAGGATCCCATACATAAGTCTAGGCAAATATCCCCTTCATCACCATGATCCTTATCATACATTGCAATTGTTTGCCAGACTGGTTTAGGTAGGTTCAACAGCAACAACCGACAGAACCCTTATGTGCAAACTAGATGTTTGTTCCTCTTGTCATTAGATTGTCCACGCCCGCCTGCGATCATGATTCCCGGTACAGACGCCGATTTTCTTGTCAACGCTGCATGCAGAGGTTCTGCACAGTGAAGGATGAAAATGGCCGTCAAATCTATTTTCGTAGCAACACTTTAGTAACTTAGATTGGGAGACGGTGGTGGAGATCATGCGGTTACTGGAGGCTGGGCAATGATATCTATATCTATATCGATATAGATATCTATAGCTAGCAGGGTCAAGAGCGGCGTTTGCTTCTTCATCGCTCCTGAAAAACCAGTAGTTGTTTCGAAGGAGGCTTCAAGTATCGGGTGGGAGACGAGGCTATTTGACATCTACATATGACTTTGTTGCACGAAAGGAGGTAGAGAAAAAGAATGGCGGAATTTTCCGCTAATTAGTGGGATTCTAGACAGCCACGGCCTGAGTATCGGGCATACCGATGGCTACAAATCGGTTCAAGATGGCACATTTGACGGCGACTTCAGTCTGCTGTCGTTCATCAGAACGAGCATTGAGTTCAGCACCAAAGGTTTGCTTGAATCGGAACATGGCCGTCTCAGCCAATGAGCGTTGATGATACCCATTCTCACGCTTCCACTTCTTGCGGCCATGCTTTCGAATGTAGCGTACATTTTCATCTCTGGGATGAGGTGGCGCTTTCGAATTCCCGTGCTGCCAGATTTTGGCATTGCGCTGTGGAGGAATGATTATGTGCTTAATGCCTTGAGCCTGACACCCATCATAGAATTTGCGTTTGTCATAGGCTCCATCACCCGAAACAGTCTCAGGTGTTTCATCCATTTCTTGTAGCATATCAACGCCTGCTTGAGCATCATCGACACTGTTTGCGGTTAGTCGTTCTGCTACAATTTCATGAGTTTCCGGGTTGATGGACAAATGCAGCTTCCGCCAGGTTCGACGTTTCGAGTAACCATGTTTGCGTACTTTCCATTCTCCTTCTCCGTAAACTTTCAGGCCGGTGCTGTCTATCACGATGTGTCTGCCCGGCTGATCGCTCTTGGACAAGTTCACTTTCAGCGTCTTGGCTCGTCTACACAGGGTTGTATAATCTGGCATCGCTAACGCTATCTCCATCAACTTGAACAATGACTGTCCAAATCCTTCCGTAGCTCTGTACGGTAACTTCAGCAACTGCTTGAGCGTCAACATCGTCTCTATTGCCATATCTGAGTACATATACTGGCTGCCTCGTTGCCGAGGACGTTGGTCCTGCCACGCTTTCAACACTTCAGGCGTGATCCATACCGTCAGAGAACCACGTTCCACCAAGCTTTTGTTATAGATTGACCAGTTCTTTACTTTGTAGCTTACCTTCTTTTTGCTTTTGTTCATGATGGGCAGTTTGCCACATCCGTTTCATGCAACAAAACCTCTACATATACTCAATACCTTCGCCAAAATCGAAGAAAGCTCTTTGTGGCAGACTCGTGACCAAATTCACCCCACAACAGGGCAAATATCGAACAAAAATAGGGATGAGTGCCTTGAAAACGATCAGTTTT
>PIVW01000813.1 GCA_003353825.1 Chloroflexota bacterium | reverse complement strand
GACATAAATTTTTCTATTGGTTTACGACCATATGCTTCATATATCTTCTGAGCATCATACTCATAATGAGAGCCTAAACATAGAGCATCTCCAACTATTGCACCGTAAAAGGCACCTTTTATAGCTTCTTTTTTCGTTGTTTTTTTCATAATGCTACCTGCTACCCATTCTTTTTCGTGTTTATCGTAGAGTAGGTTTAATATAAATTGTTAATTTAAAACAGCTATTAACTGATCTCGAAAGCTTTGCGCCTATTGAAAAGCCTGTAGCCAAATTCATTTCCTCCTGCCAGCCCATGGGTCGTTCGAGGGAGATACAAGAATAATGGGCCCTTATTGTGTGTGGCGGTTATTTGTGGTACAGTTTGATAGTTAGGCAGTTTGATAATCGTCGGGAGTATAATAATGAATATATTTCGGCAATTCCTCCCAGCGCACCTGTTGGCCGTAGCGGTGCTGGTCGTAGTTCCGCCTGTGGATGCCCAGACTCAGGACTGCGTATTCTACGAAGCCGATTACCCGCAGCCGACAACCTTGCTCGGCGGGGCAGCCACAACCACGTCGGCCTGTGGCGTCGCATATTACGGCAATTATGCATATGTCGCCTGTGGTGGAGCCGGGCTGCAGATTTTCGATATCACCGATCCAACATCACCACAGGCGGTCGGCAGTGTGGACACGCCGGGTTTCGCTAACGATGTTGTCGCTACATCTGATTTCGTGGTTGTATCTGATGGCTTGGCGGGGCTGCAGGTTATCGATACAACTGACCCTCAGGCGCCGTTTATTGCCAGCACTGTCGACACCAGGGGCGACGCCCGTGGCATGTACCTGAAAGACGGCTGAGAGTGTACGGTTTTAGTGGCGGACGGTTCGTTCGGCCTTCAGATCTTTATCATTGAGGAAGCCGACTCACCGGTTCTGGCCGGGGCAATTGAGACACCCGGCTTTGCCTGGGACGTCGTCTTGCTGGGCCGGCATGCCTATGTCGCCGATGACTCCAGCCTCCAGGTGATAAATATATTCGATATTTCATTCCCGCTGTTTGTCAGCGAGATAGCACTTGCTGGCAATGCCGTTGGTGTGGATGTCGATGATACTCACGCCTATGTGGCCAGCCAGAGTGAAGGCCTGCAGGTGGTCGACATTTCCGATCCCGAGTTTCCCAACCTTGTGGGGATCATGAGCACTCCCGGCCCGGCAAATGATATCGCGGTCCTGGGGCAGTACGCCTATTTGGCGGCGGTTGATTCTGATATGCAGGTCATCGATATTTCAGATGCTGCCGCACCGGCTATCATCGGTTGGGCAGAAACCCCCGGTGCTACGCTGCGAGTGATTGTTTTGGAAGATATCGTGCTGCTGGCCGATGGGGCCGGTGGCCTGCAAGTAGCGTCCCAGCAATGCGCTGGTGCTGCATCGGGGCCTCCTGATCTGGCTGGATGGCGCATTAAAACGTATCCCAATCCCTTTAATCCATTGGCCAGAATCTCTTTCGACATTCCTGCGGCCGGGCAAGTGCAGTTGTCAGTGCATGATTGCAGAGGAAGCCTGGTGACCGTGCTTGCGGACCGCTATTTCGCGGCTGGATCCCACAACCAGGTATGGCAAGGCCGGGACAATCGCGGCCGTTCAGTTCCTTCGGGCATGTATCTAGTTCGGATGGCTGGTCAGTCTGGGGTATCGGTTCAGCAGAAGGTGTCTTTGGTTCGGTAGGCTGTATTCTTTATGGTCCACGAAATCAATGAACTATTCGGCCAGCATGGCACGGGCCAATCCGCCAACCAGTGTAGGCTGGCGGATTGGCCACGCGGGAAATATTCCCAGTTAAACCCTAAAAACCAAACGTGGCTCCCAGACTCAGCAGCGAAAGATTATCCAGGTCCTTGATTTCCATGCTCTCCCATTCGAGCCGGATGCCGATTGGTCCAAGGGTCACGCCAGCGCCCAGACCCCAGAGGAAAGTGGTTCCGTTATCGCTATCGGAATATTCATCAAACGCGGAATCAGTGTTCCAGAAAA
>PIVW01000812.1 GCA_003353825.1 Chloroflexota bacterium | reverse complement strand
GATGCTACAGGAGGACATGTAACAATCTCAAGTGGACCTGGTGTTTCTACGGGTAGCAGTGGTCACATCAGTATACAGTCAGGTGATGGGGGTGTGAATGGATTTAGTGGTCAGCTGGCTTTCAGTTCAGGGACAGCTGGATTAGGAAACAGTGGTTCCATTTCTATCAGTACAGGTGATTCCAGTGATGTTAGTGGCGTGGGAGGTGATATTATAATCCATGCTGGAAGTGGCCAGGGTTCACCGGGAGGGGCAGTGACACTGGAAGCTGGGGAAGCTGAAGCTGGTGGTATTATGTCAATGGTGGCAGGCTCAGGAATAAATGGTGATGGTGGTGATGTATCATTGATTGCAGGTTCTGGCACTGCAAATGGGGGTTCAGCCATCATAAGTGCTGGGGAGGCAACTACACAAACTGGAGGCCATGTCATAGTGACTTCAGGCTCAGGGATGACAGGCGGGTCTATAATTTTGTCTGCTGGTACAGGTGGAGCAAATGCTGGTGGATCATTGTCTCTTTACAGTGGTGCTTCACTAGGAGATGATAGCGGAACTCTCTCATTGGAATCGCCATCAGGTCCAAATTCAGGGTCAATTGCATTGAGCTCTGGGATGGCAACAGGGGGTTCAAGTGGATCAATAAATATTGATACAGGGGATTCAATGGGAGGTGGGGTTGGTGGTGATATTGGTATCACGATTGGCAGCGGTCTAGTAGGTACAGGTGGGTCAATAGCTCTGGAAGCAGGTTTAGCAGCCACGGGAGGAGGAGTTAGTGTGACAGCTGGATCAGGTACTGGTGGAGATGGCGGTACAATATCAATTATTGCCGGATCTGGAGCAGTAAATGGAGGAAATTCAGTAATTAAATCAGGTGAAGGCGGGGTAGCAGGAGGTGTAGTTACAATAGATGGAGGTTCGGGTCTGACTGGAGGTTCTGTAGAAATAACAGCAGGCTCTGCATCAACTAATGACGGAGGAGCTGTAAAAATTGTGAGTGGCGAGTCATCAGCAACAAGCAGCGGTGCAGTGAGTATCCAATCAGCGAATGGTGGCACCCTCGGTGTTAGTGGTTCCCTTTCATTGAGTTCGGGTACGACTATCTCGGGTGATACCGGGGCCATTCAAATTGGAACGGGTCTGGCCACGGGCGGAAAAGGTGGATCGATCTCAATCAGCGTCGGAGGTGCCGACTCGGGTGTTGGTGGTGATGTATCCGTCACGTCTGGTGCCAGCACGGCATTAACGGGAGGTTCAATCAATTTACTGAGCGGTACCGGAGAGCTAACCGCAAGTAGTAGTGGTGATGTTACGGTTTCCAGTGCAGACGGAGGGGTCGCTAGTGGAACAATGTCGTTGAGTTCCGGTACAGCGGCATCTGGAACGAGTGGATCTGTACTCATTGGCACGGGCGATTCAAGTGGAACCGGTGTTGGTGGCGATGTCTCACTATCAGTGGGTAGTGGACCCGGAGCAACCGGGGGTGCAGTTAGTCTTGAAGCCGGGTTGGGTTTGGAAGGCGGGGCAGTCACTGTGTCTGCCGGATCTGGCAACGGAGGGAATGGCGGTGCTATCTCTCTGACGTCTGGCTCAGGTAGCGTCGATGGTGGTGCAGCCACAGTAACGTCTGGGGAAGGATCCTCGGGCATCGGAGGCGCCGTCACCATAACCTCTGGTTCTGGGGCAACAACTGGTGGAAGCATTTCCGTAGCTGCAGGTGCAGGAGCTGGAAATGATGGAGGGTCTGTAACCATATCGAGTGGTATGTCTACCAGTGCTCAGAGCGGTACGGTAACAATTTCGTCCCCCGATTCTGCCGCTGCCAGTGGGGCAATGGCGCTCAGCTCGGGAGATGCCACGACTGGATCTAGTGGTTCCATATCGATTGATTCTGGGGACTCAAGTAGAGGTGGAGCCGGTGGTCCCATAAGTATATCCGTTGGGAGTGGTCCAGTGGGCTCTGGTGGTAGTGTGGATATACTTGCGGGCATGGCTGCTACAGGAGGCGCAGTCACCGTGACAGCC
>PIVW01000256.1 GCA_003353825.1 Chloroflexota bacterium | reverse complement strand
TTTACTAAACTGTTTGTTGGATCTGAATGGGGAATCAGGAGCGACCTCTAGAGAGAGGAGGTATAGGCAATTGGCAGTTACTAGTCCCAGGTCGTCTGCCAATTGCTGAGCCTTGCACCCAATTGCATATGCAACATCGTCAGCGCAGCCACAAAGATCAATTCGATACCCAAGATAGCTTCGCCATGCCAGTGAGGTCCTAACAGCGGGCCGGCAAGTCGTCGAAACGTGATGAACGCTCCCAGTGTCGTCAGGGCAACAGCCAGGGGCAAGGCGCCGACGCCTACAATCGTACGTAAGACATGATCATCCCCCGAGAGGAAGAACATATCCAACAGGGCGATTAAACCGATGGCAAGTAGAATCAGCCCAATCGTCTCATACTTGCGTTGTTTTACCTCTGCATTTTTCGACACGATAACGAGCCTGGAAACAATGGGGGAGGGGGAAATCAGGCAGCACGGTCTTCAATCTCGGGTTCAGCAAGGTTACGGCTGCCATTGCCATTCGTGACATGTTCGGCATTAGCTTCCATGTCTGCCAACGTACGTGCAACCTCGGATATGGCGACACGTTGCTTGCGGTAAAGATCGGATTCGCTCATGGCCAGGCGATTGGCGACTTCGCGTACGCGTTTGCCCTGAAGATATTTGAGATCAAGGATATTATACAGGAGCCACTCCGATGTCGTCATTTGCCTGTCACCGGATGGGCGCTGCTGCTCCACGGCCAATTGTAAAACCGCGCGCAAGGCACGAGTTGGTGATTCATCATACTCATTTAAGGCATTGTGCACAACTCGTAATCCTAACAAAGGGCTTTTGCTCAACTTGGGGCCACCCCAGAAGTGCGATAAGGCGTCTCGTACCCATTCATCGAAATTGGAATCATCGGAGAGACTGGCTTGTTCGGTGGATGAAGTAGCGACGACGTAAGGAACGGTGCCCCTCAACGCTTGCATCACTTCGATATCAGGCAAAATCGGCCGTAAGGCTTCGAAAACATCCAGTTGCAGATGACGGTCTTCGACCGCAATTTCCGCGCGACGCAGCAAGGCCTCGGTCACCGTTTCCGTATTGCTATCTGACGCTTGTAATTGCAGGCTGGCACTGCGTAAGGCAATAATTCCCAGCGTCTGGTCGGTATGGCGATTGGTGAGATTGCGAACATGGTATCCGTCGATCTGATGAAATTGTGCGTCTGGTTTTCGTGTTGTGAGAAGTTGTTGCACTTCGGGCAAGGATAGCGCTTCCCTTGCCCGACCTTCACTACCGACCACAGCTTCCAGACGAACACCCGACTCCCCAGGTAGAGCGACGAATCCTTCATCAACTTGCAAGGCATCGCAAATAGAAACCAGGACGTTTTCCAGAAACTGGCTGAGATCACCACTCGTCATCAAGCGGGTTTCCAGTGTGCGCATCCATTGTACTTCGTCTGTTTCTTTGCGGTAGAGCAGGCGGTCGATCCAGGGTTGGAAGATGTACAAGAGCACCTGGGCAAGAACGATCGTACCAACCACGAGCAAGGTGAGGGCTGTATCAGGCGGCAGGCCGAGGATAGCTTCGACACTGGGGATCGCCAGGATCAGGCCAACGACGATAGCTGCGACCACCGGTCCTCGCAACAAAAAATAGACGAGTTGGCGCTTCACAGTGCGGTCAGGCGAGAGCACACCGTAATAGGCTACGCTATAAGCCATGACCACAAGCATAATGCCGACGGCGATATTGGCGATGCTGGCCAGAATGAGCACCGTGTTTGGAGATGTAGCTCCAGCGCGAGAGATCAGGATCAAATAGGGGAACACGCCCAGCCCGGGTGCGACGAAACTCCATAATAGATAGTTCAAACGCCGGCGCGAGGCAAGGGTACGGGCTTGTGAGCGAGCCAACAACAGGTTGAACCCACCCCAAAGGCTGGCGACGATGAAGTAGAGCGTAAACAGAGGAAAGAGAGGGCCGGGTTGCAGGTATGTGACCGGCACTACACCGGCAGCAGGACGCACAAGGACATCGGTACGGAGAGCCAAAAGAGCGAACAGCGCACTAACTAAGTAAGCACCCCGGACGATCCACGTCCACCGTTTGCTTTCAGTTTGGAGCCAGGTGGCCAATAGCACCGCACGCGAGAAATGTAGATACGCAGCAGGCACCAGGGCAATGCCCAACCACTGAAACCGTAGCCAGCTTTCCTGCCAACCTACACGCGGGATCACGATGTCCCCCGAGTAGACGAGGATAACGCCAAGCAACAAGGCCGCGAAAGCGCGCCCTACACGGCTATGCAGGTTAAAGGTCAGGATATAAACGAATAGGGAAAAACTGAGAATGAGGATGGCTGAGGACAGAACGAGATTGGCAAACTCAAGAATACTCAACCAGTCGGGTAAGTTGTCAGGCATAAGATCAGCGAGGTGTGAACTCAAACTGAGGAGGGTGGCAGATGATGAGTGTATCAGTGATGATTGGTGCTTGCTTGACAAGGTGCGGCGCCAATTAGCATCTTTCCTACCTATTTTTAGACTGTTCGGCGGTTTTGGCAACTCCCAGGCCATGGATGTAAAGGACTTAGGACAGAATACTCTGCGGGTGAAAGCACCTATGAGTCCGCTGAAATAAGCCTTTTCGCCGCAGTGTGCGCGGAGATAACCAGGGTAATCATAGGGTATCACAGAGAAAAGTACCTTCAAACCCCACTCTTTTTGCTGTCCTCTCGATCTCCGTTGCATGGTTCGACCATTGGCCGCTAGAGCCTTTTATTGGGACATAAATCCTTTGCGGCGCCACACTTTGCAGAACTCCTATTACTTGAAGCCCAGATTTTTGACTTCGTGAGGCTTGTGCTATACTTTGCTCTGGTGTGGGATAACACCTCCGGGAGCTGTGGTTGGACACGGAACCGGTATCTTGTGAACATTATTTTGAGGAAATTCTAACAACATGAGTCAGACATTCGCCGAACTCGGCCTAAATCCCGATCTAATTGCGGGGCTGGAAACTTTAGGTTACGAGCAACCCAGCAAGCTGCAAGTTGAAGCGGTGCCACAACTGTTGGCAGGCCGCGATGCCGTCGTCGAAGCACCACCAGGAAGTGGCAAAACGCTTACCTATGTTTTACCCATCCTGCAAACACTCGACCCTGAAGTCGAAGGTGTGCAAGTGGTTGCTATCGTCGAATCAAGTGATGACGCTATGCGCGTCTCGACACTCTTTCAGCAGATGAGCCAACAGCCGCACTTGCACGTTGTGCCGGTTTTTGGAGGACAGCCTTTGCAACGTGAAGCTGAAAGGCTTGGCAGGGCGACAACCATTGTCGTCGGCACACCCAAGCGCATCAAAGACCATGTCGAACGTCAGTCTTTCAGTCTTGACAACGTTCAGTTTGTGGTCATCGATGGCGCAGATCAATTGCTATCGAAAAAGCGTGGCGATCTCATCGAAGCGCTGCTAGACCAGATGCCGGCCAGCCGTCAGACCGTGATCTTGGCGGCGCAGTTGAGTAACGATCTGCAGGAGTTGGCTGACCAACATCTTTTTGAACCTGTCTTGCTTAAACGTGAAGCAACGGCTGTTGCTATGCCGCTCATCAAGCATCGTTATCAAGTCGTCACTCCGGCAGAAAAAATGGCTTCAATCGCCCGCCTGCTGGATGGCGAAGGTATCGATCGTGCTTTGATTTACGTCAATCTTGGTTCAGCAGCGGAACTGGTTGCCCAAATGCTGCAAGCCCAAGGCTATTTGGCTGCTTCGCTCAATAAAAACAGCGAGGCCAGCTACTCCGACACGGTCGTATTGAATTGGCGTGAACAGAGTATCGATTTTCTTGTGATTACCGACACTGCTGCTGAAGGCCTGGTCATTGAAACGAGCTTTGCTATCAGCTTCGATATCCCCATGGGTGCTGAATCGTATGCCAGCCGCACAAAGCTTGTAGCAGATACAGGGACACATTTCTCGCTGGTCACTGCCCGAGAACGCCGGCTTCTTAGCGAAATTGAAAATTTCTTGGGGCAGCGTATCAAGGCTGTTTTGCCACCGACGCGTGCTAGTGATGTATCTCAACGAGCCGATGCCTTCAAACAACGCATGCGCGACATTATCGGCCGGAGCAATCTCGAAGTCTACATGCTTTTGCTAAACGATCTGGCCGAGGAAGGTTACGATTGGGCGGAAATCGCCGCCGCTGCCGTAAGCATGGTGCAACATAACCAATCTGACACTATTTTCACCCGTCGCACCGACCGTCGCCAACCTTCCCAATCCCGCTATAGTTCTGGCGGTGGCTCACGTGGTCGTGAGCGCGGCCCCCGTGACCGCCAGTCGGACGAGGAACGAGAGGTCGAGGCCGGTTATGTACGCCTCGTTATGGATGCAGGTTATGACATCGGTGTACGCCCTAAAGACATCGTGGGTGCCATTGCCAACGAAGCTAACATCCCGGGACGTGCTGTCGGCAACATCGACATCCGCGATCGCTTCACATTCGTTGAAGTACAGGAAGATTACGTCGAACGCGTGCTGACACGTGTACCCAATACCAGACTACGAGGCCGTGTGGTCTCATTCCGCAAAGCTTGATAGCCAAGTAAGATAACGCCATGAAACTATTTTCGCGTAAGCGCAACGATCAAATCGCCAGCGACAGGAATACAGCTCTGCTCGAAAATGTGAGCGCAGAACACATCATCCTTCACCTCGGTTCGGGCGAACAACGTTTGGATAAAGGTAGAAAGCGGCGCTTTCGTGCCGATGTGCTCAAGCTCTCTCAAATTAGAGACCTCGTCGATCATGGTCAGATCGCTGTCAGCGATTGATATCGTTATCCTTCTCGCCACAAAATGAATCTGGAACCGCCCATGCGTCGATAAAACGTCGTGGGCGGTTTGTTTTTCCAGCACCTTCTAACACAGGCGTTGGGGTGTAGCTTGCTCCCAGCTTTGGGCGACCCTTTAGATTTTCCTCCACCTTTAGGGCAATCGCCAGGATACCCCCCGACATTTACGCTCCTCATACAAGTACCATGAAACTTATCTTAATTGACGGCCACTCTCTCGCATATCGCGCCTTCTTCGCTCTGCCACCTGATATGGCAACCAGCCAGGGTGAGTTGACCAATGCCACCTTCGGTTTTCTCTCGATGGTGCTCAATGTGCTGCGGGATCAGCAGCCTACGCACATTGCCGTCGCTTTCGACGTAGGCCGTAGTTTCCGCCAGGATCAGTTCGAGGACTATAAAGCCACCCGCGAGCGCATGCCCGATGAATTGCGTTCGCAGATCCCGCGCATCCAGCAAGTGGTCGAGGCCATGAATATCCCCGTTTTCACGGCCGAAGGCTACGAAGCAGATGATGTGCTGGCCACCCTGGCCCGGCAGGCTGCACAGCAAGAGGTACAGGCTATCATCGTGACCGGGGATCGGGATTTGCTACAGGTGGTCGAGAATCGGATCTGGGTATTAACATCGGGCCGTAAATTTTCTGATACCCTCATTTATGATCCCGCCCGTGTGGAGAAACGCTACCAGCTTCAAGCCAAACAGTTGATCGATCTCAAGGCCATGGTGGGAGATAAATCGGATAACATCCCCGGCGTGTATGGTGTGGGCGAAAAAGGGGCGATCAAATTGCTCCATACCTGGGGTGATCTGGATACGATCTACGAGAATCTGGAGGAGGTCTCTCCTACTCGTGCCCGTAATGCCCTGAGCCAACATCGGGACGATGCCTATCTTTCGCGGGCGTTGGGAACCATCGTAGATGTACCTGGTATTGAGTTGGACCTCGAAGCCTGTGTGTTGCACGATTACGACCGGCAGGCAGTCGTGCAACTTTTCTCTGCCTTAGAATTTCGTTCGTTGATCGCCCGGCTCCCCACGCAAGGTGAGGCGACCCCAACCAGCGCTGAACAACTGGGCTTATTTTCAGGGTCTCCTGCAACAGCAAGCGAGACCTCTGCTCCCAAAGGCTACAAGGCCATCACCACACCAGAAGCTCTTGCCCAGGTCGCCGCCGCCTTGAGCCAGGCAGATCGCATCTGCTTTGATGTTGAAACCACGAGTACGGATGAGCACCAGGCAAAACTGGTCGGGTTAGCGTTGGGCTGGGGAGAAGGGCCGGATACTAACGTCTACATTCCCATCACACATCAGGCAGGGCAACAGCTATCGCCGGAGCAAGTCCAGGCACAGGTCGGGCCTCATTTGGCCGATGCTACTAAATCCAAGCTAGCACATAATGCAAAATATGATCTGATTGTCTGTCGTAGACATGGCTTGCCCATCCATGGCCCTATGGTCGATACCATGATCGGCGAATTTCTGCTCGATCCCGGCAGCCGCAGCCTGGGCCTGAAGGGACTTACACTCAAACGCCTCGGCATCGAAATGACTCCGATCAAAGACCTGATCGGTACGGGGCGAAAAGCCATCACCATGGACCAGGTGCCCATCGAGCGTGTCAGCGATTACGCGGCCGCCGATGTAGATATGACCTGGCGTCTGGCCGAACAGATACTGCCGGAACTGAACGATAGAGGCGTAGACCGCCTGTTCTGGGATCTGGAAATGCCTCTCACACCCGTCTTGGCGGACATGGAATCGGTTGGTGTTGTGCTAGATGCCGGCTATCTGGCCGAAATGAGTGAGGAATTGAGCCAGCGCCTGGAGGTTCTGGCCGGTGAGATCTATGCAGATGTGGGCTACCCTTTCAACCTGAACTCCACCCAGCAGCTTTCTGACGCCCTCTTTGGCAGCCTGGGCTTACCCACGGCAGGATTGAAGAAGACCAAGAGCGGCCATTATTCAACCGCTGCCGGTGTACTGGAAGGTCTGCGAGGCATGCATCCGCTAATCGACCGCCTTTTGGAAAACCGGCAGTTGACCAAGCTCAAAAACACGTATGTCGACGCCCTGCCCAGGCTGATCAATCCCTATACAGGGCGTATTCATACCTCCTTTGACCAGACCGGCGCTGAGACGGGTCGCATTTCTTCCAATCGGCCTAATCTACAAAACATACCGGTGCGCTCAGAACTAGGTCGCCGCGTACGCAAAGCCTTCGTAGCTCCACCAGGACACTATCTCCTGGCCGTGGACTATTCGCAGGTGGAGTTACGCGTACTCGCCCACATCTCTGGCGACGAGGCTATGTTGGAGAACTTCGCGCAGGGCCTGGATATTCACACTGCCACGGCCGGCCAGATCTATGGCGTCCCCCTGACTGAGGTGACATCGGACCAACGTGCGGTGGCCAAAATGATGAACTTCGCCACCTCGTACGGTGTCAGCGCTTTCGGTCTCTCCAGCCGCACCGATCTGAGCATGAACGAGGCCCGGCAGTTCATGAAGACCTACTTCGATACCTATCCTGGTGTGCGCCGTTACCTCGATGACACCATCGCTCAGGCTAAAGATAGGGGTTATGTGGAAACGCTACTGGGACGACGACGATATTTCCCTGTGTTGCAAACATCGGCACGGGGGGCGCAGCAAGCGCGTGCTGCGGCCGAGCGCGCGGCCGTCAACCATCCTATCCAGGGCACTGCCGCCGATATCCTCAAGATAGCGATTTTGCACTTGCATGGCCGTCTACGCGAGTTGGGCTTCGACGCCCGCATGAACTTGCAGGTACACGACGAGATCGTGTTGCAGGCGCCTGAGGAAGAGCTAGCGAGGGTTGCCCCCCTGGTGGTGGAGACCATGGAATCGGCTTACGAACTGAAAGCGCCGTTGAAGGCCGAGCCGGAGTATGGGCGGGATTGGTATGATTTGCGGGAATGGAATAGGTAAGTTCGCTTTCACAGGGTTGTACACAACACCGGAATGAAATATGGACGATTTTCCGAAACCTTCTCCCTACTCAAAAACAGATACTCCTGAAGTGCAGGCAGTACAGTTATTCGAATCTGTTCTTGACCAGAAAACGATTAAGTCAGACATCAAAACCCGCGATAAAATCCCTAACACTGATGGTATAATCGAGATTGTTGACTCAGATCATCGTCCGATCGGAAAATGTGAAGTACAGGTTAGGAAACTGGGAACAGGTCAGACGTCTTATAGTTGTCCAACCAGCTTACTCGGATATAGCAGAGTATCCACCTTACCTGTATTATTGATTTGCTGTGATGTTGATTGCTCAAGAGTATTCTGGCGACACATCCACATATCAATGCCGGAATTTGATGATTCAAAAAGATTACAGAAGTCAACAATACGACAATGGCACATTAGAATCCACT
>PIVW01000811.1 GCA_003353825.1 Chloroflexota bacterium | reverse complement strand
ATTCGGCTTCCAAGGGCCGAGCTTTGCGATCGACACGGCCTGTTCTTCCTCGCTGGTGGCGTTGAATCAAGCCTGTATGGGTTTGCGCAACGGCGCCTGTGATGTAGCCCTGGTGGGCGGCGCCAACGCCATTATCAGCCCTGAACTCACCATCTACTTCTCCAAAGGACACTTCATGGCCCCGGATGGCCGTTGCAAGACTTTTGACGCGGCAGCCGACGGCTATGTGCGTGGCGAAGGCTGTGGGGTGCTGGTGCTCAAACGCTTGAGCGACGCCGAACGAGATGGCGACCGCATATTGGCCGTAGTTCGGGGCAGCGCCGTCAACCAGGATGGAGCCAGCGGCGGGCTTACCGTGCCCAACGGCCCCAGCCAGGAACGGGTCATTGCCAGCGCCCTGGCCCAGGCCAACATCGCCCCAGGAGATATCGACTACCTGGAATGTCACGGCACCGGCACCAGCCTGGGCGACCCCATCGAGGTGCAGGCGGCGGCCAAAGTCCTGGGCGAAAACCGAGCGCCTGAGCGTCCGCTCCTGATCGGCTCAGTCAAGACCAACATCGGGCATCTGGAGGCAGCGGCGGGTATGGCCGGTATAATCAAGGTCGTACTGGCCATGCAGCATGGTGAGATACCGGCACACTTACATTTTCACGAGCCATCGCCACAGATACTCTGGCAGCGGTTGCCGGTACAGGTGACGGCAGAAACCACACCTTGGCCGGAGCAGGAAGGCAAATTGAAGGTGGCCGGGATCAGTGGTTTCGCTTTTCAGGGTACCAATGCCCATGTCATCCTGGAACAGGCGCCGGACGTCCCACCCTCCCCAACATCCGAACCAGAGCCATCAGAGCGTACCTGGCATGTGTTGCCGATATCAGCCAAGACAGAGACAGCACTGCCTGTGTTAACCGAACGATATCTACAGCATCTGCATGAACACAACGACATCCCCTTGGCCGACCTCTGTTACACAGCTGGGGTAGGACGCAGCCACCTCACTCAGCGCGCTGCTTTTTCGATCCAGAACGTCGATGTCCTCAAAGAGCAACTCCAGGCCCTGGCGCAGGGTCAAACTGCTTCCGGTCTCTACATTGGTCAGGCTGGAACAACGACGAAGACAGCCTGGCTATTCACGGGTCAGGGTTCGCAATACGCCGGCATGAGCCAACATCTCTATGAGACGCAGCCGAGCTTCCGCAATACCTTGCAGCGCTGCGCCGAGATACTGGAACGGGTTTTGGATACGCCCCTGTTGGAAGTGCTTTTTGGCGAAAAGGAAGCGACAGCTCTACTTATGCAGACAGCCTACACCCAACCGGCGCTACTTGCTTTAGAATATGCCCTGGCCGAACTATGGCAGTCATGGGGCATCAGACCGGACGTGGTGCTGGGGCACAGCGTGGGCGAGTACGTGGCCGCTTGTGTGGCCGGTGTCTTCAGCCTGGAAGAGGCGCTCCAGCTCATTGCCACCCGTGGAAAGCTAATGCAGGCGTTGCCGGCGGGTGGCGCTATGGTTGCGGTCATGGCCGCTGAAAAACAGGTACATCCTTTTGTCGCCGAGCACACCGACACAGTATCCATTGCCGCCATCAACGGCCCTCGAAACACAGTGATTTCAGGAGACGGCGCTACCATCGAAGCCATCGTCGAGGCATTACAGGCAGCGCAGATCCGAACCCTACCCCTACAAGTATCCCACGCCTTCCACTCGCCCCTGATGGCGCCGATGCTGGCTGAGTTCGAGAGGGCGGCAGCGCAGGTGAGCTATCACAAACCACACATGCCCATCATCTCCAACGTAACCGGAAAACGTGCGGGCGAAGAAATGGCGGATGCGGCCTATTGGCTGGAGCATGTGCTGGCTCCGGTGCGTTTTGCCAACGGTATGGAGGCGTTGTCCCAGGAGGAGGTGACAGCCTTCGTCGAAGTAGGTCCGCAGCCTGTTTTGCTGGGCATGGGACGGCAATGCCTGCCCGAACACGAGGGCTTGTGGCTGCCCAGCTTGCGGCGCGGGCAAGATGACTGGCA
>PIVW01000810.1 GCA_003353825.1 Chloroflexota bacterium | reverse complement strand
CGTGGCTACTGAAGCCCGATTCATCGGGCGCGGTGACGTAGCGGAGTGATTTATCGCCCCGTGATGGCGACAAAATATCATCTCCTGTCAGCATCCCTTCGGTTGGTCGCGTGGTCGGTTGGTCGCGTGGTCGGTTGGTCGCGTGGTCGGTTAGTCGCGTGGTTGGTTAGTCGCGTGGTCGGTTAGTCGTGTGGTCGGTTGGCCGCGTGGTCGGTTAGTTTGGTGGTCGCTTGGTCTTATGGTCGTGCGCTTATTCGGTCGTCCCTTCATCTTGCCATCGTGTCACCCAGCTACCTTGTCACTTAAGCTTCTATCTGTCGCCTACCCTCGTGGCTGGCTCGCCCATTGGCTTGACCCGCCGTTCATGTTGCCGGCATATCACCCGAACCGCCACAGCTACATGGAGCCAGGCCCAAACGGGTAGTCCTTGGCAAACAGCTGGCGCTCAGGGAGCTCTCGACCGCACTGATCCTGTAGACAGCAAGCTGGTCGATTACACAGATATCGGCTCTTGGCTCACCTTCGACGTGACCGAATTGGTGCGACAAGGTTACACTTCGTTTATCCTCTATGGTGAATATGAGGGTGTGAACAAAGCCATCTACTTCCCATCCAATGAGTACTGGGATGCGAGCAAGCATGCCAAACTCACGATCCATAACGACTGAATTTGAACGCCCGGTGCGAGAGTATTCTTGCACCGGGCCAACCATCTTAAACTTGGACGAAAAGGAGGTTAAGACCTATGAAACGCAGGATCAGGATTTTGCTTATGATCGGGGCGCTGATTCCCCTTGTCGTGGTCACTTTTACGATGGGGAACGTCGGCGGAATAGATGTACCTTCCTCATCCTTGGCGCCACTGATGCCACTCAACCAGCAAGGTCAAGGAATTCAAGTGAGGGGAGATGTGGCATATATTATGGGTGGTGGAGGTATCATGGTGTTCGATATCTCGAAGCCGTTGTCACCCCAGCAACTATCGGTGATACCGGCGCCGGAAGATGAGGAATGGGGGGAAGAAATTGAGGGATGGCTTGAATTTGATGTGCAAGGAGACTTTCTGTATGCATTTGCACTGTTGTATCGGTATGGGGAATACAGCGGTAGCGTGTATATCTTCGATGTTTCGAATCCAAACGCACCTGTTGAGGTAGCCCTATTCAGGGGACCGGGCTTTTATGGGTTTGGCTTTCCTCAATTTATCAAGGCAAGCGCGGATAACCGCTATCTGCATTTGTCCGACTACTCAAACGCCCCAATACTAGTTTACGATATTTCAGACCTCTCACAACCTGAACTCGTTGCCACTTATGTAGATGAATGCTCCGCAGTTGGCCTGACTTTGATAGGGCAACGAGCATATGTTCAATTAGCCGTGTGTGAATTCGGGTCAGTACAAGCAAGTTCTATGGCGGTTTATGATCTGTCGAACCCTACCACACCCGTGTTGATCAGTGACGACTCGTTGCGGGAATTAACGCTTGGCGTATCTCGCTTCGACGTATCTGGAGATAAACTCTATCTCAATACTTACGAAAGCCTGGGGAGTGGAAAAGACTTGTGTGATATTCGTATCCTTGACGTGGCCGATGCGAAACAACCTGTTCTTTTGGGAAAAATCGACGGGAACGCGTTTCGCGGCTGTGGAGGAGCTGGTATGCGAGTTAAGGATAACTTACTTTACACTCTAGGAGTATATGATTCAACTTGGACTACGTTGCAATCATACGATGTGTCTGACCCAGAGAACACTTCACTAGTAGAGCGCTACCAACTACCAAGGCAATCGAATAGTTTCTATCCTTATGATCTAAAGGATAATTGTGTGTATTGGATGCGTCGCTATCGTACGACAGGTTTATACGCGATGTGTACGACCGGCGTGGCTGCGTCTACGCCAACGCCCAGTACGACTCATGCGCCTACAGTCACCCCTTCGTTTACACCTCAAGCCACGGCTACAGCAACCCCCACGCTCACCTCCACACCTTCAGCTACAGCTACCTCACCTCCCACGGTCACGCCAACAG
>PIVW01000809.1 GCA_003353825.1 Chloroflexota bacterium | reverse complement strand
ACGCCGATCCGCAAGTGATCGAGATGTCCAAAAAAATGGCTGTAGCCTATGGCCTTCAGGAGATCATGGGTGCAACGCCGACGCGTTGGGCAGGCGGCTATATGATGGATATTCTCAGATCAGGCGTGCCCGCTATCACTGTGGAAATCGGCGGCGGTGGCGATTACTTCATCAACGGCAAACAGCAGATTGAAATGTGCGCACAGGGTATCAAGAATGTGGCCATCCTGATGGGCATGATGGAGGGCGAAATCATCACCGAGTTGGATGAGGTCACCTTCTGGCGCGGCGAGGCTGAAATCATCGCCGGGGCGAAGGGCGGGTTGATGCGCACTGATGTGCAGATCGGTGATTTCTGCCCGGCAGGCAGTGTGTGGGGAGTGCTCTACAATCCCTACACAGGCAAGGAAGTCGAACGTCTTATCACCCCCATTGATTGCTATCAGTTGGCCAGCCTGCATCCGTGGCCGGCGGTGCGACCAGGCTCTGCACTGTCCGTTCTGGGGAACAAGATGGGCGACGGCACCGTCAAGGTGAAAAGCATCCTCACCGATGTGCCTGTTCGCACTGGTGAGGCTTACAAGACACGTCGAGACTAAGTGAACAATTAGAAACAATTACCGAAGTCGACTTGTTGAATAGAGAGATTGGTTGATTTGGAGATAAAAGCAGCAGTGAACGAATCTCAATCTCTGATCTCCAGTCTTTAATACCTCAGGAAAGAGAAGTTATTCTGAGATGAGCACCAAGTATTGATAATTGGTAAAGAGGAGACAAAATGGCTACGATTCCCGGCATAGACGAACGTGACTCACGCTTCAATCGATTGCGGGAGGCGATGGCTCGCGAGGGCTTGCAAGCCCTGGTTATCGCAGGCAAAGGACACTGGTGGACTGGTCGCGGTTATTTCCGCTACCTATCCGATTTTCACCTCTGGGGACATGATGGCGCGATACTCTTTCCCTTGGATGGAGACCCTTTCCTGACCCTTACCAGTGGGGCGGTCGCTACACGCATCGGCCGTCGGGGTTGGATCGACGACGTCAAGGGTGATCCCGAGATCGTTGTTGAGATCATGGCGGAGATGAAGCAGCGTGGGCTCACCAAGGGTAAGATAGGTGTTTGCGGATACGATTACATTATCCCGGCAGGCGTCCATGCCGCCCTGACCAGCAGCTTGCCAGATGTCGAATTCATCAACGCTGATCACGTCATCGATCGGGTGCGTGCGATTAAGAGTCTTCTGGAAATTCAGCAGCAGCGCGAACTCTGGGTTGTGGCCAAGGCGGCCATGGCACGTTATGTCGATGTACTGGAGGCAGGCAAGACCGAGTGGGAGATCGCAGCTGCTGCCAGCGAGGTGGTCCTGGCCGGTGGTGGACGAGACATTCTTGTGTTCTTTGGTGGCAATATCCCCACGAATCGTCCTGTCAACCTGGAGGGAATCCTGGGCTACCACATGGAGATCACGGGCCCAAGTGGTCACTGGTGTGAACTAACGGTGACCCTGGCTTATCGGGAGCCGACTAACCTCGAGTTCAAACGCATGGAGACCGAACTGCGCGCTTACGAGGAGATGCGCCGCCAGATCCGGCCCGGCGCACGCTTGAGCGACATTTCCGCCATTCAGGAAAGAGTCTATCTCGAGGATGGTTGGCAATTGGCTCCCGAGCAGTCGCCCCACCATGACCTGCATGGCCAGGGAATGGACTGCATCGAGTGGCCGCTGTGGGGCAATCTGGACACCCGGCAGGATACCGTATTCGAGGAAGGGATGACATTTTCCTTCCACCCCAGACGCAACATACTGCCAGACGTCCGCACCACGGGCATCAACGAAAATATCCTCATCACGGCAGATGGGATCGAGCGCCTCTCCGAACCGTGGGACCTGAACTGGCGCCTAGTCAAGTAAGCGAGGTTCTCTGGGATTTCGCGTGGTGCTGATTTTTTCCACACTATATCTAGGCGCTGGCACAACCAGCCACTAGGTGTGGGGGCATCATCGACTGAAATTCGTGATCGTCACGCGAAGTC
>PIVW01000808.1 GCA_003353825.1 Chloroflexota bacterium | reverse complement strand
TATCATCCCCACTGCCCAGTTCGACATGTTCTACACCTTCGATGATATCGGAACGGACCGGTTGACCCGTGCTGCCATCCAGTGTGGCTGTGTCTTCACCACTTCCTCCCTGCACCAAGGTATCGTCCGCATCGAAATAGAGCTGGTCGTTCCCTGCGCCGCCTGCCAGAATATCGCTGCCGGTGTTTCCGCTGATGGTGTTATCTGCGGAATTGCCGGTGATGGTATCATCATGGCCCGAGCCCACAACTGTATCGAAGCCGACGATATAATTTTCACCGGATTTATCGTCTGACAGGTCCAGATCAAGTCCGGCAGCAGCCTGACTCCCATCCAGAGTATCATTGCCGGCCATCCCGTCCAGGGTGTAGTGATTATTCCCATGAATATTAAAGGTATCGTCACCGGCACCCAGTTCAATATGTTCGACATCTGAAAACCGGTCCGACTCTATGGGTTGGCTGCCACTGGCCGAAAGAGTAGCCAGGTCTTCACCCGCACCCCCATCAATCAATGTGTCTGCACTATCGAAGACAAGCTGGTCGCTACCCTCTCCACCATCTAGGATATCAGCACCGCTGTCCCCGGACAGGTAATCATGGCCTGCCCCGCCTGCGACTACATCATTTCCTGCCCCGGCCTGGATTAGGTCATCCTGGCTGTTGCCTGCGATTGAGTCGTCAAATCCCGAACCGACCACCTCCTCGATATTGACAATAGAATTTTCGCTGTCTGCTGAATCGGACAGCTGAATATCCAAGGCGGATGCCCCCGATGCGTCCAGCACATCGGTGCCGTCCCCGCCGTCCAGGATAAAGTCGTTGGTCCTGTCCAGCATCACCGTATCGTCCTGTGAACTAAGCTGTATGTGTTCAACATCGTCGATCAGGCGGGTATCAACCGTCTGTCCACCCGCAGATTCGTCCAGGATTGCGATATCAGTTCCGTCACCGCCATCGATGGCAATGTCCGATTCATCAAACACCAACACATCATCACCCTCACCGCCAGCTAGGGAATCTATTCCCTCTCCGCCCAACAGGGAGTCGTCCCCGCTACCGCCGTCCAGGACATCGCTGCCGTCACCACCCAGCAGCATATCCGTCCCCGCACCACCGCTAATCTCATCCGAACCGTCACCACCATCGAGCAGATCGTTTCCAGTCTCACCATATAGCAGATCATTGCCCTCTGAGCCGATCAAGTGGTCATCTCCCAGCCCGCCCGAGATCTCATCGTCTCCACCCAGTCCGTCAATAAAGTCGTTTCCGGCACCTGTGATGGTCATCTCCAGCGTCTGTGGCTCACTATAGGTAAAGATCCCGTTCTTTTCAGCCACCGATTGGATCTGGATACTCAGCTCATCGCTGCCCACCGGCACAATCACTTCCAGTCCGGCCATCTCCTCTTCGGTCAGCAGCCAGGTACCGCTTGCCTCCTGGTAAGTTCCCTGCGACAGGGTAACACCGGCCGGCAGGGTGATGGACAGTGTCAGGATGGTGGTGCCCTCATTGGTATCGGCCGAACTCAAAGAAGCCGAAAGATCAAGTGCAATCCGGACCGGCTCCTGGTCCCCTTGAATGATATCGCCGGCCTCTGATCCTTCTGCGTTCATCTGACCATCTGCTGTAATCTCACTACCGGCAATCACGATCCCGGGTTGATCGGCTGCCAGGGAGGTTGAACTGTCGCTGTCATCCGAGGAACCGGACGAACTGTCTGTTGCAGTAGTGGTTTCAGTCTCGGTTACTGCCACTGTTGTTATCTCTGAAAATGGGTCATCTTCTGTTTGTGTCGCTGTATCTGCCTGCTCGGTGGTGGTCTCGGGATCAACCGCATTGATATCCGCTTGTTGTTCGGCTGACTGTTCAACTATGGTAGTTTCGGCGCCATCTCCGGATGGGAAGGGGACTGAGTCTGTTTGTTCTGCATCAGGCTGGGACGGCGTACTGACATCCGCCTGGGGTTCACCGAACAATACCAGATCGCTCAAGCCAACTGATGATGTTGCCGCAGGGTGGTCCCGTACCGGGATGGTCTGATC
>PIVW01000255.1 GCA_003353825.1 Chloroflexota bacterium | reverse complement strand
ATGGCGATAGCCTCAAGTCCTTTCCATTTATGCAGTGTGCGGAAATGCTCTGAGTAATGAAAGGGGTCAATGATCCAGCACTGGCGGGTTTCTGTTCGACCATGTCCTTTATTCTCAGTCTCGAAGAAATCATGCTCCATGTTCATGAAATCAGATTGGCGCGATATTGAGAATAGTCTGACCGTATCCTCACTGAGGCTTGATTGCCTTTCAATGCCAGGAGATAATCCCCGCCTTGGTCGATGATCTGTGCGGCAATTTCAGTTTGGCAGCCCATCGCATCCATGGTCACAATTACACATGCAAAATGTTCTTTGATGCCGGCTGGAACCTGTTTCATGAGCGCTCTCTCCTTGTATCTGGGATAGAACGCCCATTCTGCCATTAATTCTCTACTTTTTCAAGCCCCTCTACTTGACATATTAGATGCGATTGCCCTAGCTCACACCTCGCGTTTTCATCTCGACCGTAGTTGATGACAATTACATTAAAGGGCCGGATCACTCTATGAACCGGCCCTTTTCTATGCCAGCCGTTCTTTTCAGTAGTTGATCAGATGTAACTACTCAGATATTAAAACCTGTTGAACTTTGGCATACACAGGCATGTCTAGATCCGGGTCCCTATATCCCATTCCAGAACGATTTTCACTTGCTTCACAATTCACCTATACTATCTCTATGAACCGATACCCCATTGCGCGTCGGTGACTTTGAAGTGACAGCCGACTTTATGCAAGCTTACGTGTGAAGCGCGCAAGCACGGACGCAAGCTCGGCAGCAACGGGTGGAGGCGCGGCGAGTGCGCGCATGGGCTTTAGCCCTTGAGACAGCGGAAATACTACGAACTCTGTTTGCGGCCGATCGTATCGCCCTATTTGGCTCACTGGCCGGAACCGCCCTCTTTCACGAACGCTCTGATGTGGATTTGACAGCCTGGGGGTATGACTATCACATCAGACAAGAAAATAATTCAAAACCAATAACAACGCTAACATCAAGACAGACACGATAAAGAGCCTGCGTAGATCAGCCATTACGAACGGATATTCACTCTTCCAATCAACCGCGTCGATGGTAGATCGCCCGGTAATAGATGCCGCAGGTACTGCAGCAACCGGCGCCACAACAGCGGCCGTGCTACCGGCATCTTCTTTATCCTCAGAGGCGCTTTCAACCAGAGAGGCGCTCTCAACCGGCACTTCATACTGGGGAACGTTAGGTTGTCTCTGCTGCTTTCGTTTTTTTCGAGATCTCTTTGCCATGTTCGTTGTTCAAGTGGTGTTGAAAGTTTTGGATTTAGAACCAAGAGATCATAGCACAGGCTATGGGAGCAGGTCAAAGCAGGTTGGATCACACGCGACACACGACACACGACACACGACACACGACACACGACACACGACACACGACACGACACGACACACGACACACGACACACGACACCCAAACCATATCCTACCACGAAAGCTACCGCTTGATCATACGCCTGAACATGCCTTCGAACATGCCGATTTCTGGCACTCGCAACACTCGTAGGATCAAATAGTAAACAATTGCGCCAAGCAGTCCCGGTATGAGCAAGACCAGCACACGGGGGACCAGCCCAGCCGTGCCCAACGCCTGCAGCAGCGCTTCCGCCGAGACATAGACAAACACCCCCATGGCCAGGCCGGCCATCAGTGTCAACAGCGATGTCCGTAAAACACCTTGGTGCAATCTCCCCCCCCAGCGGTAGATGAGGAAGGCCATCATTGTGGCATGAGCCGCGTGCATCACACCATTGGCCAGGCCCAGGCCCAAAAAACTTAAGGTATCCAACAAACTGAGGGCAACAGCCAGGTACACGAAAACGGAGATGATGCCGACAATAGCGGGCGTCTTGCTGTCACCTCGAGCGTAAAAAGAGAAATTGAGGGGCCAATCCACACTGGCAAAGATCAGGCCGACCAGATAATAGCGCAGGACTTGATAGGTCCAGGCCGTATCTACGGCAGTGAATTTGCCATGCTCGGCCAGTAAACGCACGGCCGGCTCTGCCAGCACCCAAAGCCCGATCGTGGCCGGAACCACCAGTACCATGACCGCCCTCAGTGCTGACCCTAACGTGCGGCGATAACCCGACCAGTCCTGCCGGGCCGCTAAGCGAGAGAGCGAAGGCAGAGCGGCCATCGAAATCGCTACCGCTACCAGGCCGTGGGGAAACTGGTAAAGGGTTGTGGCCGTACCCATGTAAGCCAGGCTGGCTGCACCTGTACCGCTGGCCAAACGTCTGTCGATCCCCCCCTGAATCATCCCCACCAGTACCGATACCAGGATCGGTAAATAGAGATGCCAGACCTTGCGCAATATGGGATGGCGAAAATCAAAGTTAGGGCGAATTCCCAGCCCACGAAGTTCGGGCAACCGAAAGCCGATCTGGATCAGGCTGCCGAGCAATATGCCCACAGCCAACGAGGCGACACCTAGCTGATCATGAAAGAGGGGCACGATGAGAATAACACCTAAATTGTAAAGGGCGTCACCCAACGCCACCAGGGTGAAGCGCTCACGCGCAAACAAGATCCCCGCCAGCACACCCGAACTTGTAAAGACCCACACTGCCGGCGCGGTCAGACGCATCAGATCAACGGCTACACTCTGATATTCGGCATCCAGGTTGCCGCCGATCAGGTAGATAATCCGCTCGGCAAAGATCTCGATACCAAGTACTGCTACAGCGGCAATCAGCGCCACCGCTGTCAGGATAATGCTGGCAACCTGGGCGAATTCGGCTCGCCGTTCTGGTCGCCAGTAGTCGCTGAGCACTGGCACCAACGCCGCCGACAACATACCGCCTACTAACAGATCATAGAGCGTGCGTACGACGAATTCAGATAACCTGAAAGCGGACACCATGCCGGTGGCGCCAAAATAGTGGGGGATGATAATCTCCCGCACCATGCCCAGCACCCGGCTGACGATACTGGCAGCGCTCAGTATCGCAGCATTGCGCGCAACCGACGCCCCTGACCCCTCGCTCTGCTCCACTGCTTGCGACATCTGGGGAGCGCTAACCCTCTCTTGTAGGGACGGACTGGTGGATCGAGCGGATGATCTGCGTGGTCGAACGTCCCGCCACCAGATCGATGTAGGCTACACGCCCTCCATACCCCGCCACGATATCTGCCTCGGGCGGACGCCCCCCCCCCGGCCGGTTCCAGTCTGCGCCCTTCACGTACACTTGGGGTCGAATCTCCGCTACTAACTCCTTGCAATCTTCGGTTTCGAAGATAACTACCGCACTGACACAGCGCAACGCAGCCAACAGGGCGGCACGTTCCTCTTGCGGGATCACAGGCCGGCCCGGGCCCTTGCGCAACCTAGTACTGGCATCCGAGTTCAACCCCACTATCAGGCAGTCACCTTGGGCGCGAGCAGATTGCAGATAATGCAGATGGCCGACATGCAACATATCGAAATGGCCATTCGTGAATACAACGACACCGCCTTCAGCGCCCCAGACCGCCGCCAAGTCGGCAGCAGCCCTGAGATCGAGTATCCGTTCAGTCATGGCTAGCATTGTAAACGCTGGCGACAGGGGTGAGCAAACCAGCCTGACATGTACAGTAAGAGCATTTCCGCACATCGCATAAATGGATAGGATTTCAGGCTATCTCCATGATTCATACTGTACGCCGTCAAGGAGAATGGGAAACTCATACCACAAATTACTTCATCTCAAGTCGGCCTCCACAGGCTGCGCCACCCAGCAAGCCAAACATGGAACGTTCTACAAACCAACAAATTTAGCCAATGATACCGCGATGTCCGGAAACTCTTTCAAGATTTTTTTGTCAACCGTTACTAACGGCTTCCTTAATTCCTGCGCTAATGCCACAAATTCACAATCATATGCTGAACATGCACTTGAAGCGGCTAATTCTAGCGCCCGGAACGATGCGACATCATATTCCCGCCCGCTCATCAAAAAACTGGCTTTCTCCATCACTTGTTGCGCTTCTTGTATTGACAAGATTTCCTTTCTCATATAAAGAGCCAACACATTACGCAATTCACTCCACCACAACAAAGGCGCTGCCCATTCTGAATCTTTTTCTAACAAACGCTCAACCTGCTGCGAGCGTTCATTGCTCAAATACAGATATGCAATTACATTCGTATCTACTACGATCATTGCCGTCCTACTATCTTTGCCTGCGCGATTTCATCTTCTGTCAGCAAATGGTTTTTCGTTCTTCCACGTATTTCTCTTGCTCGCGCTAAGACCGTTTCGATTTCTACCTGCCGGCTACTCACAGCTTTTTCAATGCAGATAATGATTTCACTATTGATACTGCGGCGATTTATTTCGGCAGACTGTTTCAGCAAACCATAAAGATGTGTCTGGCTAATACACAAATTCCGAAAAAGCCACATTTTTATACGCAGCTCAGCTGTGTATAATTGACCAGGGCGGCAAATAACCTGACAAGTCATCTTTGCTCTTCCCTGCCCACCACAAGGCTTTCTGGATTGACGGAGCAAAAATAACATGTCTGCTAACAACTTAACTAACGCCGAGCATTCTCGCTCACTCCTTCTGCCCACCTCCATCCACGACGCCATCATCACCCACGCCCGCGAGGGCAAACCAGAGGAAATTTGCGGGTTACTGCGTGGCAAAGACGACGTCGTTAGCGATATACGGCGAGCCTGGAATGTCGCCCTAAATCGCATCATGGATTATGAGATCGACCCCGCCGCCCTGCTGGTTCAATTCCAGTGGGAGGACGAAGGTGGCGAACTGATCGCCATCTACCACAGCCATCCCCTCAGCCCCGCCTATCCTTCAGCCTCCGATGCCTACAATGCCTACTATCCGGACGCTGTGTATCTTATTTGTTCCCTGAAGGATGATGACAACCCTGTGCTAAATGGTTTTCACCTGCGCCAGCATCGAGGTGACATCGACCTGGATGTAATACGGGGCGACCTGATTTTCGATGAAACACGGCCCGGGCGCTGGGGCGCCTATCTCTCGACCACGGCCCCAACCCCGGCCAGCCTCACCCATCTCGACCTACCGCTGGGGCTGGCGCTTTATGTCGTGTACCAGAAGGAGGGGGCGGGGAAGTTTGACGTACGCGTGGTGTCGGTCGAACCGGTAGCCATCAAGTTGGTTTAGGATCAGCCCCATTGAGCAAGTGCCGGGATCAGCGGCCAGACGATATCCGACATCATCATGACCTACCGGCCACCAGGCTGAAGGCAAAAACCCCGATAGTTGCAGACCGAGCCGTTTCGCCGCTGCAATTCAGTGCCCGGACGACATAGAAATAGTTGGCCGCGCCATCACCCACTGCGCCCTCGATAGTGATGCTTTGGGTGTAGGGTGATAGAGGGCCGAGATCGGCGGGCGGGACAGGATCAAAATATGGGGCAGTGCCCTGGTAAAGTTTGTAAGCAGCATTGGCGGGGTTGGCTGGCCATGCCAGGGTGAGGTCAGCGCCCGAGATAGAGGTCGACATTGGCTCGGGGGCGACAGCATCACCGGCAATGGCAAAACTCACAGGTGCATACATCGCCGCGGCCCAAACACCGGCGAAACTGCCCCCACTGCCATGGAATGACTCCTCAGTTAGAAACAGAGAAGCAGCATAATTGCCACTTCGTAACGTCACACCACCAACCGGCAATCGCTCCCATTCCCCAAATACCTGCGTCACTTTCAAAGGAAAATCGTCCCCACCCGAATCATCATAAGCATCAGAGGCATCGGCATCAAATGTGGCGGTGATGAGAGGTCCGTCTGACACACTGTGTGGGCGCTGCGACACTTTCCACAAAACATGATAGCTGCTGTCAGCTGTAAATGGCGCCGTAGCATCGCCGTTTTCATCTGTGACGAAGTAGGCAAGCACCAGATAGCCGCTGTGTTTATATCTCGGTATGGGAGGGTCCGCAGTCCACAGTTCATCACGATGGCTGAAGTAAACCTCATCATTAGGATTCGGAGCAGCACCATCTCCTTTGTTGTTTAGATTCCTGCCATTGTACCAGGAAATACCGCTCCATTCCTCTTCCCACCAACGGCCACTCAGGCCGATGCACTCGTTCTCGGAGGTACCACTTAATCCCTCGAGCTTCATTTGATAGGCGAAATTCGGTTTGAGATTTTGCGCAATTAAAGTACCCTGAAAGGTTGGGGCGTTCGTGGCATAAGTTAGCTCAACTTGGGCGTGGCTATAGTCGTAACCGCTTCGATAGGAGACGCTATAAGGCTGATCGGCGACATCAAGCCAGCGGAAATTTCCGGACAGCACAGGTTGCAGAGAGGTTGAGCTTTGTGTCTGGCTCGATTCCTGAATCAGAAAGAGTTCCGTGTCTGGAAAAGGCGCGTTAGCAAACACAGTCGGCGGTGGCTGAAGCGGCTGCATACCCACTAGCAGCAACGCAGTCAGTAGCGCCATCCAGCGTATGAAGATGTTTTGTCGTCGAGCCTTTCGCTGCATTAGGATCTCGTAAGCGAGAGCGTGCGTGATTGATTAGTAAGATACGAGTGCCGAAATGCATCAGAATCTGGCAATCGTATTTATCCTTCCTTGACAGAAGCCGTACAAACACTTACACTGCTGCCAACATGTTTTTCTACGCATCACCCGCATTTTGCTTCACCTGCTCCTGTATGGAGCGGGCGTAGCCGGCCAAAGAAGCCGACTGCCCCGCCAACGTTACAGTTGCGGTGAGTCGCGTAGTTCGTTCGAACCATTATATTTTACCATCAAGTGACGCATTCTTTTAGGCGCCTGACTTGGAAATAGCCAAAACATCGACTCACCGTATTGCGGTGAGTTTTTTTGTTATGTCCGCCGCATTCTTCTCAGGAGATTTCCTAACCACAATGAGCACCGTTTACATCCCCACTGCCCTTCGCCGCTTGACCGGCAACCAATCCAAAATCCAAATCGAAGCCGATACCGTCGGCGATATTCTCAACTCGCTCAACGACACCTATCCCGGCATCGGCGACCGTATCTTCGATGACCAGGGCGAGGTCAAACGCTTTATCAACATCTTCCGCAATGATGACGAAATCCGCACTCTGCAAGGACTCGTGACCCCGGTTGGCGAGCGCGACCGCATCTCCATTGTTCCGGCGATGGCGGGTGGGCAGTGGCCGCAGGTCTGAGATCATATGTGTGGTAGACGACTTAGGACTGAGAATTCAATAATGTGCGGAACTGTGTCCTAATTCGAGTGTAAACCTCCGCATATTGTTTTGTCCTAAGACCTTACCCCCTTACTCGGAAAAAGATTATGACGAGATTAACACGAGATCAATTACTCGCTCAGGTTCGTTCACAGGTTCCCGAGACCAACCCATTTGAGGTCAGTGAATGGCTGGGCAATGGCAAAAACGGCGATGGTGAGGATGTCTTTGTTATCGACATCCGCGAACGTGATGAGTGGGTGCAAGGCCACTTACCAGACGCCACCCATCTCAGTCGTAGCTATTTGGAGCTGCAGATAGAGCAGATCGAGCCTGACCGGGATGCGCAGATCGTGCTGTACTGTGCCGGAGGCGTGCGCAGCCTGCTGGCCGCCCGCAATCTGCAAGAGATGGGCTACGACAATGTCCTCTCTATGATCGGCGGTTTCAGTGGCTGGAAGAACGCCGGCCTGACCTTCGACACACCCCGTTTTTTGACCGAAGAGCAGCGAGAGCGTTATGACCGCCACTTGATTCTGCCCGACGTAGGAGAAGCGGGTCAGATTAAACTGCTGGACAGCAAAGTACTGTTGATCGGCGCCGGCGGCTTGGGTTCTCCGGCTGCACTCTATCTGGCAGCGGCCGGTGTCGGCGCCCTCGGCATCGTCGACTACGACGTGGTGGACCGCTCCAACCTGCAACGACAGATCCTGCATGGCGAAGCTACCCTCGGCCAAGCCAAAGTCGAATCAGCAATCCGGCGCTTGCATGACTTGAACCCCGATGTCGAGGTCATTGGCTACCAGGAACCGATTCGCAGCGACAATGCCTTCGAAATTATGCGTGGCTACGATATCGTTCTCAATGGCTCTGATAACTTCCCCACGCGCTATCTGGTCAATGACGCCGCCCATCTCTTGGGCATCCCCCTGGTCGACGCATCGATATTTATGTTCGAAGGTCAGGTGACCATATACCGGCCAGAGGATCAGGCACATGGCATCGAGGGCGGCCCTTGCTACCGCTGCCTCTATCCCGAGCCTCCTCCACCGGGCGAGGTACCGAGTTGTGCGGAGGCAGGTGTACTGGGCGTGTTACCCGGCATCGTCGGTTCCCTGCAGGCAATCGAGGCTATCAAA
>PIVW01000807.1 GCA_003353825.1 Chloroflexota bacterium | reverse complement strand
GGGCGACATCAATTGCCGTTCGTTAGTAACTGTGCCGGAATCTAGCGTGTCCCGTATACTGTAGTGCATATCAGAAACATACTACATGTAGTGGATTCTAATGTGCCATTGTCGTACTACAAGATCATCCAGAACAAAATCATCGTCGAGGAATTAATCCAACAACGCTTGTGGTAAATCCCGCCCTCATCGATCACAAAAGTAAAAGCGGCTCTCCCTGGACCCTGATTTCAGTCTGTCCCCCTGCATTTCAGCAAGAGCTAGGCGTCCTCTACGAAGACCCAAGGTTTCCAGGAGTTACGATACCGCTTTTCTAATGATAGTGTACGTCCAACCCACACATTCGTCAAGGGTAATCGCTTTTCAGTGAAAAGCCGCCTCTACCTCTCCCCACCTCACATGTCCGGCCTCGAACAGCAATACGTGCAAGAGGCCTTCGATAGCAATTGGGTCGCCCCCCTCGGCCCCAATGTCGACGCTTTCGAGCACGAGTTTTGCGATAGGGTGGGAGCAAAACACGCCCTCGCCCTTAGCTCAGGCACCGCCGCCATCCATCTCGCCCTCATCCTGGCCGGCGTAGAGCGCGACGACGAGGTGCTGGTCTCCACCCTCACCTTCTCCGCCAGCGTCAATCCCGTCATCTATCAGGGCGCCCGCCCGGTTTTTATCGACAGCGAACGAGCATCCTGGAATTTGGATCCGGCATTGGTCGTCGAAATCATCGAGCGCAAAATCCGGCAGGGCAAGCTGCCCAAAGCGATCATACCCGTGCATCTCTACGGCCAGAGCGCTGATCTCGACCCCATCCTCGGTATCTGTCAACGCTACGGGATCCCCGTGATCGAAGATGCCGCCGAAGCGCTGGGAGCCACGTACAAAGGTCGGATACCGGGCACGCTGGGCTGGGCCGGCATCTTCTCCTTCAACGGCAATAAGATCATCACCACCTCCGGCGGCGGCATGTTAGTCTCGGCCGATAAAGTGTTCATCGACCACGCCCGCAAGCTGGCCAGCCAGGCTCGCGACCCGGCGCCTCACTATGAACACTCCGAGATCGGCTACAACTACCGGCTCAGCAACGTGCTGGCCGGCATTGGTCGGGGCCAACTACAAGTGCTGGCCGAACGGGTGGCCACCAAACGACGCATCTTCGACGATTACCAGCAGGTTCTGGGCGACCTGCCCGGCATCCGCTTCATGCCCGAAGCGCCATGGGGCTGCTCTACGCGCTGGCTCACGGTTATCACGGTTGATCCAGAGCAGTTCGGTGCCACGCGGGAGGACATTCGTCTGGCCCTGGAGACAGAGAACATTGAGTCCCGGCCGGTGTGGAAACCCATGCATCTACAGCCTGTCTTTGCAGATTGCGAAGTCATAGGCGGCGCTGTATCAGAATGGCTCTTTCGACATGGACTGTGTCTCCCCTCCGGTTCCAACCTTACCGAAAATGATCTGGAGCGTATTGTGGATGTGGTCAAAGCCTGTGCTCGATAAATAGCCTTCATTCCAGGCACAGCCAAATTGAACATTTTGCAGATTGCCGTTTTCTCCTCTGTAGCACCTAACCACCATATTTCAACCCATAACCCTCCCTTTACCTCCTTTCGCCGCAATCAAATCAGACATCAGCTCATCGCAGCCTTCTCACCAATCGCCTGCTGAGCGACACTGATCATACCTGTGAGTAATATCATGATCACTGCTAGCGGCACACGCTATGTAAACATGTAGGAACGACTTCTCAACATTCGTAACCGCCATTTCCTGGCCCTGGACGTGATCCTGCGGGCGCCGCTGGCTGCCCTGGCCCTGCGTATTGATGAGATGTTCGCCCTGTGCTGCCCTATGCCACGACCCTGATCCTCCACCTGACCATGCCCTCACCGTACGCATGGGCATCTTTTACCGCATAGGCATGCACCTGCCCGACTGCCTGGATGAAGCGGTCGGCTGAACTCGTCTCCGCCGCCCGCATAATGACCGTCAGGCCATGGCTGTTAGGTTGCAGGCCTTGACGGCTAATCGTGCTAAGGACTTAGGATTGAA
>PIVW01000806.1 GCA_003353825.1 Chloroflexota bacterium | reverse complement strand
GGCATGGGCAAGGCCATGCTCATCTATGCCAACGACTATGAGGATGAGTTGCCCAAGGCCGGTGGCCGAAATAACACCTGGGCTTCCTCTTTACCCAACTGGCTTGCCCTGAATCGTCGCGATGCCTATGGTATCTCTGTTGCCAATGGAGATGGGACTACCAGTATAAGCTCCAGCCTGTACTTACTCGTCAAATATGCTGAAGTCGCGCCCAAGCGCTTCCTATGTGTACAGCGTGAAGACTCCGCGACGGAGTTTGTCTTGTCACAATACGAGGGTCTTGATAAGGGCCTCGACCTGATCGACCTTTGGGATTTCGGGCCAAATCCGGCCCGTCACTATGACTATGCCTATCACGCTCCTTTTGGCGATCATGCTTTGACCCGAATGTCACTTCCATAATCCCTAACCTCTGTTGAGTAAATGTGCTACAGCAACTGATCTGGGTTCGTTTAGGTAAACCAGTTTCTTGGGCCGTCTTTTTACCGCACGAGGCTCGATTCGGTCTGGTCGGTTATTAACGCGATGCGTTGCTACAGCCTTGAGTAATGCGGTATACATCTCGACTCTCTGATCGGGACACCACCAACCCGCTGTGGCAAAGACAACCAGAGTCTGAAGCGTTCCTTTGAAACTGATATCGCGGGGACAAACCTCAGGCACCATCGATGCCGCCTGGGCCATGAGTTTGCGAATCAAGTTGTAGGCCAGTAGATGCATCCATATCTCTTTGCGAACCATGGCAGGACTCTTGCATCGTAATACATCCATTTGCATCACTTGTTTGATCGAACGCAAGTCGAGTTCTGCATGCCAGCGACATCGAAAGGCTGTCGCCAACTCCTGTTTGCTATAAACCTGAGCATCAAGAAGTGTTGTGGTTAACCGCAACTCGCGACGCCGAAACCCCTTCTGTGATACTGATACCTTGACCTCACGTATAGACAGGGTCTCAGGGAGGCTTGCATAGAGCGACCGGCTCATCCAAGATGGCCGTGGTGGCTTAGACCATGACACGATATGATCGTAACGGCCCAATTTTATTCCTTTGCGAAAGTCGATTAAGCGCCTGCCATCATGATAACCCAGGAAGTCTACACCACGCTCAAGTAACAAGGCAATCGTCCAGTAGTTGGAGAACATTGCATCGCCTAATAGGATATCATTAGCATCCAGTTGATCGAACAATTGACGCAAGAGCGAGGTCTCACCGGTCTGTTTGCCGCTGTAGGCTCCCATTGCCACGTCCAAAACGGCACCGCAAGACAGCCCTATCAGGCCTACTAAGCGTATAATGGGAAAGCCGATGCCTTTCTTCTGTCCCGGTTGCTGTGGGTAGACCTTCTGATTTTCAGGTGTGTCCGGCATGCTAACGGTTGTGCCGTCCACAATTTTGATGGGCCTGCTGCCCAGCAATTTCATAGGTGGAACTTGGCGTTGTAAGTCGCTTGCACTGGTGCGGGCCAAATCGGCCGGAAGTTTCTCAGGCAGACGCAGCCGAGCCTTGCAATAGGGATCCGTCTTAGAACTTCGAGAGCTATCTCCGCCGAGGCACAAGAAAGCCAGTAAACGGGCCACAGCCGCGCGGCAGGACTGATCCGCTGCCAACACCTGATAGAGAAACGTCCAGATGGTCACTAAGGGTGTATAGAGGCGTTGCCGGAAGCGGATTTGATGCTTCTCGATGGCTGCTTCGACCTGATTCTGAGGTAACAGTACTGTAAAGCAGATGTCGCTCTTTTCCACTATATCTTGGCGACATTTTTGAACACGCCGGACTTGGTTGATCAGTCGTCTTTGGATATAATTGTCCATTGTAGACCTCCTTGTTTATTGGATTGCTGTATCAACAATCTTTTCGGCTTGGAGGTCTATTTAACTTTATTGTTATCGGGCCTTGAGGTTATGGAAGCGACATTCCATCCTGACCCATTTTCTGGTTGATAGGTTGTTTCCGCCAAGAAACAGTCAACTAGAAAGGAATCAGGATGCAACTAAAGACCATACTGAATCGTGTGCACAAACACCAGTGTTTTGTTTATTCAGATG
>PIVW01000805.1 GCA_003353825.1 Chloroflexota bacterium | reverse complement strand
ATGTATTTAGTCTAAGGAGTTTTTCCCGGAGGATTGCTGAAGCACTGTCATAAAATTGTTCCATTGCTGGAGTCAATCCTTTTCTGTCCCTTAGAGTTTTCTTGATAGCGAAAAGCAGAAAGGAGCTTTCGTCGTAGTTGAGCTCACGGTAGTTCATTCTTTTGCGGTAAGGGTCCCTTCCCAGTAGGCAGGGAGGATACAGTAACGTGCGGCAGTAGGGGTGTGTGTCCACCAAACGGACTGGAAGTCCATGATTTGACCTAAGGTTGCATTGGTCTTTAGGTGGATATTGTCTGGTGTCAAAGTCTCAAGGAAGGCGAGAGCCTCCTTTACTTCTGGATGGGGTTGGTTCATAGGTAGGGTTAATAAGTGGTCATTTTCTCTGAATAAGACGATCCTTTGTAAGGTGGAAACCATCATCTGAGTACTACATCTTCTAGTTTTGCGATTTTGTTACCTTTGCCACCGATAGGTCGTTGCTTGATGGAATTGATTCCAATAACCACGTCTTTCTTACGACCCTCTTTCTCAAGGGTGTAAGTCCCACCAAGGTGGATTAGTTCAGCACCCTCAGGTAACCACCTTTTACCTTTGGAGGTACATTTAGACAGTGTTTCTAGGGGCATTACGTTGGCATACACACCATCCTCTGTCCTCCATACCGCGATGACGGGTGCCTCGGACATGGAACTTAGTTTGGTCTTGTAAAGCACCTGTGTCGGTGATTCAGCAAGGGGTCCTTTGGCGTTCGCGGAGACACGGTAGGTTTTACCGTTGTCACACATGAACAGCATTTTGTCGGTGGATTCGACAACCATAGCACCACGGGCGATCTTCTTGAGTTGGGTGAGGACACCCAGTTTCTCATCTACCTTGACGAACCTTGGGCGGGAGACGGAGACTTTGCTTCGTCCTTGCTTGACGACCTGAGTATCGAGTTCGTCCGGGGCACCGATGAGTTTAGAACGGCGAGCGTTTCCGTGACGGGTAGCAATGTCGTCGATCTCTTCTAGTAGTGCCTCCTCACGGAGTCCCTGGTTGCTGTTGAGTTTGATCAACTCTTTGACCCGTGCCTGGAGTTCTTTCATCTCCTCCGTCAGGGTCTTGGCATCCAACTTGGTAAGTTGTGACAGACGCATGTCAAGGATGGCGTTTGCCTGGGTGACAGAAAAACTACGTTTGACGATTCGTGCCCGTGCGTCGGACCGGTCCTTTGCTCTCTTGATCTCATCAATAATGTCATCGATCATGCTCAGGGCACCGATGAGACCTTGAACGATCTCCAGTCTGGAACGATGACCACCTAGTTCTTCCGTCAACGACGAAACAAAGCACGTATCACGCCACTTCATCCAACGATGGAGGATTTCCAACGGAGCAAGGTCTACGGGGCTAACACCATCGATGACCGTGTTGTTAGCGGAGAACTTGGTGTCCAGTGAGGTCCACTTGTACAGTTCTTTCTCAGCAAGGTCAGGATTGGCACTTGCTTTCAGGATGACGATGAGACGGATACCTGATCGGTCGGTCTCGTCACGGACATCGGCAACCGTGGTGATCCTGTCCTTGGCAAGGGAGTCCTTGATCTGCTCACCAACCTGTTCGGTGTTTACGTGGAGAGGAAAGTTGGTGAAGGTAAATGCGGTACGTTTGGACCGTTTCCCGTGATCGATCTCGGAACGTTCACACTTAGCACGCATCCGGATGGAACCATGACCAGTGTTGACATAGTCAAGCAATCCTTGGTCCTTGACGATCTCACAACCGGAAGCAAAGTCTGGGATGGGCTGCTTCTTGGCAGCGGCCATGTCACCCTCTGCCATGAACCTGAGTGCCTTGGCGACTCCCCTCAGGTTGTGCATTGGGATCCGGGTTGCCATACCCACAGCAATACCGTCACTACCGTTGACCAAAACGTTAGGGATCTTGGCATTGAGGCGGACGGGTTCTTGGAGTGATCCGTCGTAGTTCGGTCGGGTTTCCCAGGTTTTCTGGTCCCCGAGCATCACGGAGTAGGCATACTCAGTGAGTTTTGCCTCGGTGTAACGAGC
>PIVW01000804.1 GCA_003353825.1 Chloroflexota bacterium | reverse complement strand
CTATAGGAGCACAACAAGCTCTCCTTGAAAGTGGGGAGGAGGACGATGAAGATGGAGTAGCCACCTGGGTCAAGTTGGTGAAACACTTCGAGTTTGCGACGAAAGGACTGAGGGCCCGCAAACTGCATGCACAGTGGGCCAGTGAAACATTAAAAACGGGCGAACACCCCGCCCTGCTGCATGCAAGGCTAGCGTCCGTGCAACGCCAGATGGCGAGACTGGGGGAAACGCTCACCGACAACAACCTGACTGAGAAGTTTATCTCAGCAGTGCAGCAAGGAGATGGACGACTATACGGCCCAGTGATAAGCGGGTACAACCGGGAACTTGTAATGGGGCGGAACCAGACCATGGAGCAGCTGTTGGAGCTCATGGGCATCGAGTTCCGACTAGCTCAGCAAGATCAAAAGAACCAAGAAACCATGATGGGCCTGTCAGCAGCAGCGCAGTGTCGACACTGCAAGAGGATGGGACACGAAGAGAAGAATTGCTGGAGGAAAGACCCCAGCAAAGCCCCCAGGCGCCAGCGAGGGGGAAAACCACCCAAAAGCAAGGAAGTAGAATGCTGGAAGTGTGGTGAAATAGGGCACTATAAGAGAGATTGCGAACAGAATAGCCCAAGCAAGAACGAGGGCATATCTGCCACCCTAAAAGATAATAATACACCCATCCTTAACTGCTATACGCCCTACTTTGTTGATTCAGGATGCACATGCCATTTAGTAGCATCCCTGGACACATTAGAAAACCCACATCCCGAACTAGCCACCCTGACCGCAGTCGGAGGACACTCAGTGAGAGTAACGCATCGAGGAAGCGCGAAAATAAGCACCAGACACGGCGTACTGGCACTGAGTGAGGCCTACTACGCAGAAGGTTTAGAATACAACCTGATAAGCGTACCCACGCTTAACGCCCGAAACGTGAAAGCAACATTCACCAGACATGAAGCCTACCTGCAGAAGGGAACCACTACAATCCACCTGGTGAAGCTCAACGGCCTGTGGGCGCTACCCACCACAAGTAACCCCATGGCTGCAGCATCCCGCATGATGAGACACAACCTCGCAGCGGGAGAAACCTGGCACTGCCGCTTAGGACACCCGGGCGAGAAGCAAACTAAAGCGTTGGTAAAGCGAGGGATAGCACCAGAAGAAGCACTGGGATATGACCCGGGGAATTGCAGTACGTGCAGTCTGACCAGGCCCAGGAGGAGACCGGTACCGCATGTGGCAGAAGCGAGTGGTGAGTGCACTGTCCAAGTTGACTACATGCCGGTAGGACAATTTGAAATGGGATGGAAAGGGGAAGTGGGCGCGTACGTGTTTAGTGACAGATATTCAAGAATAGCGAAGGCTTACCCAATCAAGTCCGCGACTTCAACCGAAGCAGCATCGTCCCTAGACTCATTTCTGACCGAGATAGCGCCCTACTTGAAAAGCAAGATCACGTGCATCCAAAGCGACGCGGGAAGCCAATTCACGAGCAGTGAGTGGATCAAGAGATGTGCAGATGATGGTATAGTGTGCCGACGGTGCCCCATCGACCACCAAGCGATGAACGGGCAAGTGGAACGGATACAAGGGATACTAGCAGCAAAAGTCAGGGCACTGCTCCGAGATGGAAACATGGAGATCAAGTACTGGCCCCTAGCGCTTGAAGCAGCCACCTACCTGCTAAACAGGACACCGCACACAGCGCTAGGTGGCGTACCCCCCCTAGAAAAGGCTACGGAGAGAAAACCGGACCTAAGGCACACGAGAAAATACGGATGTGCGGCATTCGTTCAAATACCGAAGGCGAAAAGAAAAGGAAAGCTCGCAAACACAGCCTGGAGAGGAATTCTTGTCGGATACGCAACTGCATCACCCGAGTGGTTGATATTGGACCCGAGGATGGCAAGAGTGCGGCCCGCGTACTCGGTGAATTTTAGGGAAAACGAAACAAGCGGCCAGGGCGAGCGGGAGATGGTACCCGAACCCGTCGTAGCGCAAGACCGAGGAAATCTATGGACTCGTGCACCGGAGGAAACATCGCCTACCACGAGGTCGG
>PIVW01000254.1 GCA_003353825.1 Chloroflexota bacterium | reverse complement strand
TCGAATATCGGGCTTACGGTGGCGACTTTGGCGATACTATCAATGACGTTAATTTTTGTATCAATGGTCTGATCTGGCCCGACCGTACTCCTCATCCCGCCATGTTCGAATGCAACAAAATCTTCCAGCCTGTGAGCATTCGCCTGTTAGATTTGGAGTCACGTCGTTTCGAAATCCGAAACAAGCGCCATTTTGCAGATCTGAGTGATCTACGTGGTGCTTGGGAATTGATGATCGATGGAGAAGTTATCCAAGAGGGTGAGATTCCCCAATTAGCCACACGTCCCCAACACGCAAGTTTTGTGGCATTGTCATTCGCTATACCTGATCTCGGGCCAGGCTCAGAGGCGTTCGTGAATATCCGCTTCTCTTTGGCAGCATCAACGTCCTGGGCCGATGCCGGCCATGTGGTGGCTTGGGAGCAGATTCCTGTGCTGGAAAATAAAGCCAGGGTTGCGCTCATGTCAAACCGCAAGCCCCCCTTGCGATTTGAAGAGAGTGAATCGCAGGTGCAGATAAATGGTCGTGGTTTTCAGTTCACATTTGACAGACAGCAAGGTGTGCTGTCCTCATGGAGAATCGATGATGTCGAACTATTGCACACAGGTCCCGATCTCAATCTGTGGCGAGCACCGACAGACAATGATGGCATCAAGCTGCTTCCCGACCGACCGGGGCTGCTCAAACAATGGCTACAAGCCGGGCTGGATCGTCTGCAGATCCGAACGAGAGTGACGGCTGTCGAGCAGATATCGGTACAAAAGATTCGGGTGATATTAGACTCGATAGCAGAAGCAACCGATACGAAAACATTCTTCCAGCATCGGCACACCTATACCGTCGAAGGCAGTGGCGCACTACTCATCGAAAATCAGGTATCACCAGGCCTGGAACTACCCCATCTTCCCCGCATCGGAGTGACCATGGTCTTGCGACCGGGGTTCGACCAGTTTGCCTGGTATGGCCGGGGTCCACATGAGAATTATTGTGATCGCAAGGCTGGGGCCGCCATAGGTCTCTATCAAGGTACGATCGATGAACAGTATGTACCCTACATCATGCCACAGGAAAATGGTAACAAGACTGATGTACGTTGGTTATCGCTAACGAACAAGGCCGGCTTTGGTATGGAGGTAGCGGGACTATCACCATTCGAGGCCAGCGTCAGCCATTTCACATCCGCTGATCTTTTCAATGCCTATCACACCAACGAGTTAATGCGCCGAGACGAAGTGATCCTAAATCTCGACTATCGGCAATCGGGTTTAGGTGGGGCGAGTTGTGGGCCCGACTGCCTGACGCAATACCTGATCGCCCCTGAACCTTGTGAGTTTACTTTTCGCCTGCTCCCCTTGCGTGCATAATTGCAGTGTGTTTGTATCGTGCAGCGCATAACAGCACCCCGGCGTATTGACATCGTCGGGTCTTCCTGAATCTCTATATGGAACGAAGATTCAATAAAGCCTGAAACTTACGCCGACTAGTCCGCAAAAGTCCCGGGTATTAATAGAATCTCGTTCCTCAGCCCATGGAACATAATCTGTGATTGTAATTCGTATCCTTGTCTTTCTATTAGGATTTGCACTGGTCATTTATACGATGATCTCAGCGGTCCGAACTTTCGTCCTGGCACGTGCTGCTCGGGACAGGATTACCGCCACGGTTTTTCGCGCCGTTCGCTTGACGATCAATGCCGGTATACGATTCACCGATACCTATGAACAACGTGACAGGCTGATGGCCTTTTACGCGCCCATCGGTTCGCTGTCACTGCTACCGGTATGGCTCTTTCTGGTATCACTCGGTTATAGTGCCATGTTCTGGGCATCCGGTGTGGAGAGTTGGTTGGATTCTTATACCATCAGCGGTTCTTCTCTGCTCACACTGGGATTCGAGCGAGGCGAAACCCTGTTCCACACGATATTGGCGTTTACGGAAGCGACCATTGGCTTGATCCTGGTCGCCCTCTTGATCGCTTTTTTGCCTACCATGTATAGCGCTTTCTCGCGCCGCGAGTTGGCGGTCACGCTCTTGGAGGTACGAGCAGGATCGCCACCTTCGCCTGTGGAAATTCTCAACCGACAACACCGTATCGGCGCACACGAACAACTCAATGAGGTATGGAGTGCCTGGAGTATCTGGTTTGCAGAGATCGAGGAGAGCCACACCACCCTGGCCACGCTGGTCTTCTTCCGTTCCCCTGATCCCACGCATTCTTGGATCACGGCCTCCGGTGCTGTTTTAGATGCCGCTGCCTTGACAATGGCTGTTGTGGAGACCCCCTACGATCCTGAAGCCGCGCTTTGTGTGCGTGCCGGCTATCTGGCCTTGCGTCGCATTGCCGCCTACTTTGGTATCCCCACCCCACGCGATCCGGAGCATCCCCAGCATCCAATCAGTGTAACACGCCAGGAATTCGATCAAGCGTGCGATGAGATGGCCGAGGAGGGTGTGCCCCTAAAGGCGGATCGTGAAATGGCCTGGCATGAGTTTGCCGGCTGGCGTGTCAATTACGATCGCTCTTTGTTGGCCCTATGTGCTCTGACTATGGCGCCTCAAGCACGTTGGTCGTCCGACCGGGTCGAATACTGGGATATTCGAGACATTCAAGGTGACGCTCTGGATAGGCTGTACGAGAAGATGTCGAGCTAACCGCACCGCACATTATGTGATGTTGCATTCGTGGGGCGTTACGCGCTTGGGAACTGGCAGCCCAGCATTGGAGAGTTGACACTGGCTCTGTTGTAGAAAGGGCCGCCAGTCCTATTGTTACTTATATCGAGGCTCCACCCAGCTTTGTAACCTGTCTGCCTCGTACATCGCTTCCATGACAGCGCTGCGCAGGGCCGCCTCTTGAGCGCTAACGAGGGGGACATCAGGCTTACCGGTCAAGGCATCGAGAAATAGTTCGAAGGCGTGGGGCCAGGCCGTGGGTAGAGCGGTCCAGGGCTGTGTGCCATCAGCGCCGGGGACATGGTCGCTCTTGAAATATAACTGGCCATTGCAGACGTACGCATGCCCTTCCGTGCCGCTCAGGATCAGATCGACTGGATGGGCAATGTCGACCCAACCGGCTGCCAAACTACCGACCACCCCGTTTTTGAAAACCAATAGCCCTTCACCGAACTCGTCGCATGCTCCGTAGCGGGCGGTTGCAGTATCGAGGGTGGCGGTCACTCGCTGCACATCCCCCATGAGCCACATGAGGATGTCCAGTGAATGTGTGCCAAGATCGCCAAAAGCGCCGACACCGGCAATGCCGACATCTGCCATCCAACGCCACTCTGTATCGAACAGGCCACGTAGTGAACCGGCGTGACAATCGCTGTGGCGTATGCGTGTGATAGTCCCTAATGCGCCGTTGGCGATCTGCTCACGTAAGAATTGGTGGACGGGTTTGCCACGCTGAAAATAGCCGGTCTGAAAAAGAACACCGGCTGCGTCTATTGCATCGGCCATGCGGTAGGCGTCAGTTGCGCCCATACCCAGCGGTTTTTCTACGAAAAGATGCTTACCTGCCCGCGCTGCCGCTAACACCAGCGCTTCATGCCGGTTGGTTTCCGAACAGATGATCACGCCTTCAATGGCGCCATCAGACCATATGCGATCGACATCGGTGGTGGGGAGAGCACCCAGTTCCGAGGAACATCGCTCTGCCCGGGCCAGGTCATGATCCCAAACGTACTTCACGTGTACATCATCCCTGACTTTTAAACGCTCGACAAAGCCAGGTGTGTGGACGTGTGCACAACCTACCAGTGCTAGAGGTATCATGCGCCACCCCCTGCCTGAGTTTGGTCAAGGCGTACCTCACGTCCTTCCCGCTGGCTACGATAAATGCCATCCAGAATAGTCATGACTTGCAACGATTGTTCGGCCGGCACAGGTGAAGGTCGATCCTCAGCGACTGCACGGGCGAATTCGACGCATTCCTGAGCATGGGGTTCCAGTCGATCATCTGTGAGCTTTAACAGACGATTGTATAACTGGCGCCTCTCATAATTGGTTTCCATGAATTTGGCATCGGGCCAGTGACACCCCCCTTCGGAGCCGTAAAGCCAAACTTGCATATCTTCGTCCTGGCTATCGTGATGCAAGAGCCAGCTCACTTCTAGCATCAAAGTCGCACCATTCTCGAAACGCACAAATGCCGCAGCAAAATCCTCGGTATCGAAACTGTCGGGGATGGGATCCACCTGCCAGGTGGAAAACGCGCCTTCGTGGTGTGCCAAGGGGGCCTTAGCCACACCTGACACGGCCACAGGCGTGGGATTTCCCATGAGCCACAACGTCAGGTCAAGCACATGCACGCCGATATCGATGCAAGGCCCACCACCGCTAAGCTCCTGATGGATGAAGGTGGGGGTGGGGATAAGGCCATTGCGGCGAAGCATCCAACTGCGTGCGTGGTAGATATCTCCCAAGGCTCCGCTTTCGATCTCCTGTTTGATCGCCTGCGAAACCCCTTTGAAACGAAAATGCTGCGCCGTCATCAGTTTTTTTCCCGATCGGTTTCTTGCCTCGATCATCTGCGCGATCTCATTGGGCGTTGGCGCCAAGGGCTTTTCGCAGATGACGTGCTTTCCGGCATCTAAGGCGGCGATTACAAGGGGTGCGTGTGAGCGATTAGGAGTACAGATGTCAACGATATCGATATCTGGGTCTGAGAATATCTCGGCAGGATCGGTGGTACCTTGACCGATCTGATACTCTGTTTGCCAGGTATCGACAGCCTCTTCCCTGATATCACAGCAGGTTACTACATCGGCCAGGTCTGAGGCCTCCCAGCCGGGCATATGCCATATGGCGATCCCGCCCAGGCCGATCATGGCTACCTTCAGTTGTCTTGTCACGGTGGTGTGTCCTTATATTATGTTGAAATCTATGAGGAGATTTGTCGGGCTTTGGAGTCACACGGTTGGAAAGAGCAAGTCACAACGGAACCGGTTCCGTAACTCTGAGTGGCACAGGCACAAGCACGAGCCAGAGGACCGCCCAACCTGAGGGCATTTTAGTAGCATGAATGATATTTCCGACTGGCAAAGCAACATGCAACTAAGTTACCGCCATTGCCTCCTGCATGATCTCGACCCCCTTGCTTAGCCCGAGTCGGTTAGCGCCGGCCAGGATCATCAATCTGGACGTGTGTAGGTCGCGAATCCCCCCAGATGCCTTGACCCCGACCTCTTGTCCGACCGTTTGCCTCATGAGGGCGACATCGCCCAATGTGGCGCCGCCACTGCTGAAACCGGTCGATGTTTTCACAAAATCGGCATCAGCGCCTTTGGCGAACTGGCACACTCGCATAATCTCTTCATCTTTGAGGAAGGATGTTTCGATAATCACTTTGCAGATCGCATGTCCGGCATGGGTGGCCTGAACGACAGCAGCGATCTGATCTCTCACGAAATCGAACTCCCCTGCCTTCGCTGCACCGATGTTTATCACCATGTCAATTTCTTTGGCGCCGTGCTCGATCGCTTGGCGGGATTCGTGCACTTTCTCATCGGTAGTGGTTGCGCCGAGGGGAAATCCTACCACGGTACAGACTTTTACATCCGCATCCTTCAGTTGTGAAGCGGCAAAGCGCACATGTGTGGGATTAATACAGACGGAGGCAAACTGGTATTGTTTGGCCTCATCACACAGTCGATCGATATCTTTTTCCACCGCGTCAGGGCGCAGCAAGGTATGATCGATCAGCCCAGCAATCTGGGTTGCATCAGACTCTATCAAATCGATGAGCCCTCGGTGAGATTTTGTCGTGATCGTAGACATCTTCTTCATCCTAAAGTTTTGCGTAGAGAGTGCAACGCACTCGGCGCTGGCGAAGGCAAGTTCGATGGGTTCAAATGGGCTGAATTGGCCAGATTTGAATGCGCTGCACTCCGGGTCACGTCTGAAATCTTTGAATCTAACCAATGATCTGGCGGATGTGGGGTGGGGGAACGACTGGAACATCACTCCAGGTAATGGCGGTCAACAGGCGCTCGCGTGCGGCGGCCAAGGTTTCACTGCTATTGGCATGGACCGTAAACAAGGGATCTCCATGCTTCACCTGATCGCCGACCTTAGCATGATGCACAATGCCCACACTGTAATCGATCTGATCAGATTTTTTAACACGGCCACCACCCAGCATAACACTGGTCAGGCCTACTTCGATGGCATTAAGTGTGGCGATATATCCTGAATGGGATGCGCAAACAGTCTCGATCAAGGGAGCATCTGGGAGTTGGTGCGGGTCATGTAACACTGCGGGATCGCCACCCTGGGCCGTAATCCATTCCACGAATTTGGCCCAAGCTGTGCCGTTTCGGATCGACTCTGCCAGCATGGCTTTGGCTTGCTCGAGATCAGCTGCTTTGTCGGCCAAGTCTAGCATTTTCCCTCCTACTGTCAAACAGTGTTCGACAAAGTCCTGTGGCCCCTCACCATGCAAAGTGCTTATAGCCTCTTTGACTTCTAGTGCGTTTCCTATAGCGTTGCCGAGGGGTTGATCCATGTCAGCGATCACGGCAGCGACTTTGCGCCCGACACCTTCGCCGATCGCGATCATTAGGTGTGCCAACTCGACGGCATCGGCTTCTGTTTTCATGAACGCCCCCTGCCCAACTTTGACATCCAAAACGATTGCATCGGCGCCAGACGCGATCTTCTTGCTCATAATGCTGCCTGCGATCAGGGGCAAGCTCTCTACCGTTGCGGTGACATCTCGCAGCGCATAGAGTTTGCCATCAGCGGGGGCGAGATCGGCACTCTGACCGGAAACAACCACGCCATGCTTGCTGAGCATATCCAGAAATCCCTCGGTCGTCAAACTGGTCTCAAAGCCTCGGATCGACTCCAGTTTGTCCACTGTACCCCCCGAAAAACCTAGCCCTCGTCCGCTCATTTTTCCTACGGGCAGGCTATGACTGGCGACCAAAGGTGCGACGACCAGTGTGGTCTTGTCGCCCACCCCCCCGGTCGAATGCTTGTCGACCACAAAGGGCGCGATCTTATGTAGATCGAGCATGTCGCCACTCTGGGCAAGCAACATGGTGTAAGCGGTTGCTTCGGCAGGTGTCATGCCCTTCAGTACGACCGCCATGCACCAGGCACTGGCCTGGTAGTCAGGGATTTCTCCCCGTGTATAACCTTGTACGAAATACTGCAATTCATCGTGGGTCAGTTCATGCCCATCTCGTTTTTTGGCGATGATTTCTACGATATTCATGGTCGATACTCCAATGAAGACTTTATGGAAGTTGAGGAAATAGACCTGTAATAGTGGCTATATCTACTTACCGCCACAACAATTTTTGAATTTTGTTCCACTACCACATGGGCAAGGCTCATTGCGGCCAACTTTGACTGATGTTATTGGCTTTACTGGGTTTAACATCTTCTGCAAGTCAGAAATATCTTCTGGTTCGTCTGGTTCTAACCCGATAATGTAGTGCCAACCGTGTTCAGTACATTTTTCAGCTACATACTTCGCCATTTCCTCCGTATGCACCCGAACTATGATTGGTCTATTTTTTGTTCCTAATTTAGCCATAAATTTTTTACTCCCAGGATTTTCGATATAGCCTTAACACTTGCGTTCAGCGGCCCGCCGACGTTGATGGGCCGCCCGATTAATTCACAGCCTGTAATCCGCGGCTGGTCGGGTTCGCCGTAATGCCCTGTTAGGCCAAAAGGTCTGATTTAACAGACTTTCGTCGCGATCGATTGGTGAGCAGGTGCAGCTTGCCGTAGCACAGAAGGCAGCCAAGCAGACAGTCCAGCCGATCGAGGTGGTTTTCTCTGCTTGACTACGAATGAATTGATCGAAAAGGTTCCGTGCTCTCTTGATTGACTCCACGTGGAACGCCAGCTTGAATGAGCAAGTACGGCCGAAGGAACGGCCCAAATTTCGGGGTTTAGGCCGTCTATGGATCCATTCCTCGGTGTTCGGACGGCATTGCGCTTCATCCTGCGTCGGAGACGTTGCTACCATTTCTCGGTCTCGGGTTTGGCAGCGAATCCGATCGGGCGATACCAGTTTCCAATCCACACGAAGCTGGAAAGGCCTATGTATCCGTTTACGTTGTGATAGTTCAGCCAAACGATGCCCGGATGGCCGGGGTCGAATTACTAAAGTGGACCCCATTGTCAAGACCACAAAGTGGGAAAAATAAGGTGATAAATGGGGGTAAAAAAGTGGTAGAACGGTTAGGAATGAGATAGTATAGAAGTCGCCTGCGCGGAGGGTAAAGCTCTGCAGAAGTGCAACTCGAGCGCCGTCGCAGGGAACAGTATCGCTGGGCAGGGGCTAGACGCTTCTGCCCAGTGTTTTGAACGATACTGTTCGAGAAAGCGATAAACTTAGGGGT
>PIVW01000253.1 GCA_003353825.1 Chloroflexota bacterium | reverse complement strand
ATTCCTTACTAACCTTAAATTTTCAAACCTTTGATGAGGTCGAAAAAGTTCAATTTGTGACCTTGTGAAGTATAATAGCGGAAATAAGCAACGTTATTGACATGCTGGAAGGCATCCATATCGCCCCAGACGATGTCAGCTTCGTAGATGACAGGGAAATCAGCAAGGAGGTTGGTCATGGCAGGGTGGCAGGGTGGCAGGGTGGCAGGGTGATGATCTTTCGATGGTCAGACTCGGACGCCTAACGACCAAACGACCAAGCGACCAAGCGACCAAGCGACCAAGCGACCAAACGACCAAGCGACCAAGCGACCAAGCGACCAAACGACCAAACGACCAAACGACTACCCTGACCAGCTACGCAGGAACTGGATTAGGAGGCGAACGCCGAATGCAGTTGTACCGGTGGGGACCATAGGTTTGCGTTTTTTATTCCAGGCGACACCAGCGATATCCAGGTGAGCCCAGGGATAGTCCTCGGTGAAATGTTGGAGAAACTTGGCACTGGTAGCAACACCGGAATGCGTGTTGGGCGCTGTTGAGTTTTTCACATCGGCGAACTGACTTTTGATCTCCTCGGCATATTCACCGTACATGGGCATGGGCCAAAGTCGCTCACCAACTGCATCACCTGCCACGACCAGACGATCTCGTAGGTCGGCATCCTCGGTAAACAGACCGGCGGCCTGTGGACCTAATGCCAAGCTGATCGTGGCTGTAAGCGTTGCCAGATCGATAACTGCCTTGGCATCTTTGTAACGACCGGCATAGGCCAGAGCATCAGCCAGAATCATACGCCCCTCGGCGTCGGTGGAAATAACTTCCATCGTTTTGCCGGTCATGCCGGTAAAGACATCGCCCGGCTTCTGTGCCCGGCCATTGATAGTATTCTCGGTCAGGGGCGCCAACCCTACCACATGTAACGGCACATCCAGCAAAGCTGCAGCGCGCAGAGTGGCGATCACGTCGGCGGCACCGGTCATATCATCTTTCATCTGCCACATTGTGCCGCGATTGGTGATCTTAAGAGAGTACCCACCTGTATCAAATGTCACACCCTTTCCTACCAACACGATGGTGTCGAGTTCCTCGGCGCGCGGTTTGTTGTGCTCGAGTATGACGAACTTGGGGGGTTCGTCGCTGCCTTTCGCAACTGCCAATAGGATGCCCATGTCCAGTGCTTCCATATCCGCACGTTCAAGAATGATGCAGGCCAGTCCTACCTCCGCCGCCATGGTGCGGGCGGTTTCGGCTATCATGGTGGGGGTCGCGACATTGGCCGGGTGAGCGACCAGGTCTCGAGCAAAGATAGTGCTTTCGGCAATGGCCCGACCGGCTTCATCACCCTTTTCGACTGCTGCTAAACGCTCGGAGTCGAATTCGACCAGGGTAAATGACTCGACCTTTTTATTGGACCCAGACTCACTGCTCTGCCGGGGCATGCGATAAAGCTCCAACATGCTGGCCTCGACGACAGCTTGCGCGGCAGCGACGATATCGAGCCCGCCAATGCCACCGCCATGGACTATCGATGCCACATGTTTGGCTCCAACGCTATTTGCAGCGGCCATCGCCGCGGCCGATGCAGTGCGCACCGCGGCCAGATCGAAGGACTCACGATTTCCCAGGCCGACGACGAGGACGCGCGGGGTGGGAATGATCTCATTTGTATAGATCAGACAGGTATCACCCAGAGCGCCGCTACAATCCCCCAAGGTGATGAGCTGGCTGATTTGCCCATCCAAAGCCTGATCAACCGCACCGGTGGCCCCACCGGGCATGTTTACACCCTTGAATAGATTGACGATGATTAAATCGGCACTGGATTCGACGATGTTTTTGAGTTGTACGTTGACTTCCATTTATCTGTACCTTATTCGAAGTGAGAATGGGGGAGGCGATTGTGCGGCGCCCTTGCTACCAGCGCTGGTGCACCTGCTCTCGGATAAGTGAATCATAGACAGCCTGAACCTGGGCCATCTGCTTGTCACCAAATGCAGGTAGATCGGAAGCCGCGCAGTTGTCTTCAACCTGCTGCAATGTCTTGGCGCCTGGAATGATGGTGGAAACGGCATCGTACATAAGTATCCAGCGCAACGCAGTCTGAGCCAGGGTCGAACCCACCGGCACAAGACTCTGCACTTCAGCGACTGCCTGCAGACCTGTGTCGTAGTCAACTCCCGAGAAAGTTTCACCACGATCAAAGGCCTGTCCGTAGCGATTGAAGTTACGATGGTCATCGGCAGCAAAGGTCGTTTTAGCCGTCATTTTGCCGGTGAGCATGCCGCTGGCCAAGGGCACTCGGGCGAGTATGGCTGTATTTCGACGCAATGCTTCAGCGAAGAACAGTTCAGTGGGTCGCAAGCGGAACATGTTGAAGATCAGTTGCACGCTCATGACATGGGGATACTCGATAGCTTTGAGTGCTTCTTCAACTTTCTCGACGCTGACTCCATAATATTTGATTTTGCCCGCCTGCACGAGATCATCCAGCACCTCGAACACTTCCGGGCTGTAGTACACCTCGGTTGGGGGACAATGTAATTGCACGAGATCAAGACAATCGCTCTCGATATTTCGCAAGCTGCGCTCGACAAAGGCTGTCAGGTTATCGCGGTTGTAGCCATCGGCGACATGTGGGTCTAGGCGGCGGCCTGCTTTGGTCACAATGTAAAAGTGTTCAGACCGCTCTCGACGCAATCGGGCTAAAAGTCGCTCGCTACGACCATCGCCATAGACATCAGCTGTGTCGAAAAAATTCACGCCCAGGTCAAGTGCCCGGTGTAACGTCGCCATCGAGACCTCGTCATCAACATCCCCCCAAGAGCCGCCGATAGCCCAGGCGCCAAAACTGATGTCAGAGACTTCCCAACCTGTACGTCCAAAAATGCGATAATTCATTGCTAAATGACTCCTATTGAAGATGAGTTAATTTGAGTTTGGTGTGGTAAATAATCGTGTTGGGTATTGCGAGGTGCGGCGATTATTTCTGCGACAGTGAGCGTCGAACGAATGCTCCCAGACTGCGCTGAGACATTAGAGAGGAAACAGGGGCGCCATACTACGCGCTTGTAGTAGGACGTCCATTGTTTCATCCGTCGGCCGTTTCTCGAAACGGCTGGCAGCATCGAGGACTTTTGGTAGGATGTGGATATCTCCGGCGGTGTTCAGAAACAGAGTGGGGTTGCCCAACACCCAATGCACGGCCAGGTCGACATCCGTTTGCTCTTCCAGGGGTTCGTACCAGGTAGAACGCGTGGCTGTACGTTCGCCCCAAGGTTGGCGTACCAGCGATTTGATGGTCTGCACCGCCACATTACGCTGCTGGCAGACAGCGACTAAGGCTTCGAAATCAGCAGCGTATTGCGGATTTTGCATCAGAATATAGCTGTAGGGCAGCAATACAGAGTCAAATTCGGCGATTTCCAGCGCTCGCAGATGCAAGGCCGCAACACCGGTATCATGCCCGGTGACGCCGATAAAGCGCGTCAGGCCCTGCGACTTTGCCTCTAATGCAGCTTGCAAGGCGCCCCCTTCAGCCATCACTTGCTCCCAGATATCGGGATAGCTCACATGATGAAGTTGCAGCAGATCGACATGATCGACACGCAACCGTTCTAGCGAGCGGCGGATAGAATCCCAAGCATCCTGGTAGGTACGCTTTTCCACTTTTGTGGCAAGGAAGAAGTCGTTACGGTGTTGCGCCATCCAAGGCCCAATTCTTAGCTCTGACTCACCGTAACTCGCTGCCGTGTCGATATGGTTGACGCCGTATTCCAGTAATATATCCAGAGTGCGATCAGCTTCTGCCTGTGTCACACCCGCAAGTGCGGCCGCGCCAAAGAGTGTTTGTGTACTCAAATGGCCGCTGCGGCCGAATTCGAGTTTGGGAATCATGGTGATTGCTCCTTAAGTTGTCGAGTGTGTAGCAAGTGGAACTGCAGGTGGTAGGTGGTAGGTGGCACGGAAGGACCTCTTTTCCCCAGTACTACCCGGGAATAATCGCGATTCTTTCGGAATTTGCGTGGCTTCTACTAGAAAGACGTGTTTCGTTTGCACAAGCACCACGTAACACGCAATACGCAACACGTGTCTTTCTAGGACCATACAATCTCCGGTAGAACCATAATCGCTAGTATCTGTTCATAAATAGGCCTTTAGAGATCGAATTCCTTCTTTGCTTGTGCTAGTTGATCGATTGCCTGGCGGATCAATTTCTGATGTTCTGATTGTTGTATCCAGGAAGAGGCGCCGGAGGGATGCGGGAAGGGGATGAAGATGCGGCCATCAACTTGAAAGCGGTTACCGATCAGGTCGACGAGTTTGAAGCCTTTGCCAAAAAAACGCTCGATGGCCAATTTGCCAACAGGTAAGATGACCTCTGGGTCCACCAAGGTTACTTCTGCCTCCAACCATTCGCTGCAAAACCGCTGTTCGACCCGAGTGGGTGCCCGATCTCCCCTGCCAGAAGTGTTGGCGCCGGGGAAACATTTGGTGATTGAGGAAATGTAGTGGCGTTCTCGGATATCGGACTGATCGAATCCTGCCTGCTTCAGCCAACGGAAAAGACGTGCACCGGCGCTGCCACTAAAGGGTCGCAGGGTCTCCGACACCTCTACCCGACCGGGTGCCTGTCCCACGATCATTAATCTGGCTGCGGACGTGCCCGAAAAGATTGGCGGCCCCTGGATGGGATAACCTGCGGCACTGCAGCGTAAACATAGACGGACATGTGCCTGAATATCTTGTAAAGACTCAGACATGTACCACTACTGATGTCTGGACAAAGGCATCCTCCCGAACGATCGCATTACCATCGCTCAAAACGCCACAGCAGCTCAGTTCGGGCAGTGTCCGATCACCTTCAATGATTGGATTGGAAACCAGAAAGGTCGAGCATCGGACGCGGGCGGCTGCGATGTCTCTATTCAAAAAAGTGCCACTGAGATCAAACAACGCTACTTGATAGGGTGATGTCATGTCATTCAGATCGATCGGCAATCCTCGTTGCCCATTGCATGTGACAGAGGGACTTTCGTAAATCAAGGGGTTGTTATGCTGACATTTTGACTGCATCTTGTGACGTATTGCCTGTCTCAGAGGGATAGTATCTCTCGCGAATAACCTCGGCCAACAGGTTGGCACTCTGTTCATAGTTGACAACTGATTGTACCATGACTGAAAAGTCGCTCACAAAGCCATGTCCTGATTTGGCGTTGGCAAACGATTATCAAATTCCCGACAAAATGCTATAATCTTGAATATCCCCTGTTTTGACCAATAGTACCCTCGATTTCAGGCATACCCCGTCTCCCCTAATGGATCCTGAAGAATTTCTAATACTTTTTGCTAAAATCGCAGCCGATTTCGATCTCGACAAACATCTGCTCGCCGAACAGGCCTGGCGTGAAAGTCGGTGGAACCCCCTTGCGGTGGGCAGATCGAACGATATGGGCATCATGCAGATCATACCTTCCACCTGGGAGAAGTGGTCAAAAAAAGTGGGTGTTTACGATCCATTTGATCCAGAAAGCAATATCCGGGTAGGCGCCGCTTTTTTAGCCTCTTTGAAAGTCATGCTACGCAAAGACCTTAGCATTGACGGCGACCATTGGATGCTGGTCGCTTACAATTGGGGGCCGATCAATGTACGCCGGCTCATCGAGAGGAGAGAAGGCTGGCTAGATGTGCCTCAGAATCGCCGAGACTACGCAACCGATATCTTACTTGCTACAGAAACGCGTAAACTGTCGAGTGGAGAACCCGTTCAAACAAGCTAAGCGCTTACGCCAGAACAACTTACCGAATTGCCTCTTGAAGCCAAACGTGGATTGATATTTCACGGCAAATCATACGAAGACCCCTCAGGGCTTTACGTTACACTGACACACGTAACACGTGTTCTTCTAGCCCCTTCTCTGTGGAGTGTGACATTATCGACGGCAACACAAATACCACCAACCGAGTCAGCATTCTCATCGCCCTGGCGGTAGCCTGGATAGCGATGTTGGGCAGCCTGTACTTCAGCGAGATCGCAGGTTATATTCCCTGTAAGCTCTGCTGGTATCAACGCATCCTCATGTATCCTCTTGCCATCATTATTTTGGTGCTCCTGATCAGGCGTCTTGATCGAGAAGCGCCCTATCTTGTCCTGCCCTTTTCGCTGCTCGGCACTGGGATCGCCACCTATCATTACTTGCTTCAAAAAACCGATCTCTTCTCTACTAATTCGGTTTGTAGCGAAGGCGCACCCTGTACGACAACCTGGATCAATTGGTTCGGATTCGCGTCCATTCCATTTCTGGCTCTGGTCGCATTCCTAATAATCACTGTCATGATGTTGGTTATACTCACCAGCAGTGACGGTGACACCGTAGAGTATGACGATTTCGACGAAGAACAAGCAACAGAATCTGCTTAGGATTGAGAATCTAGGCGTGGTTCAGCATCCGCGTCCCATATCTCTACAAATTGATGTTCTGAGGAATAGAGATTGAAGATCAAGGATTAATGATTAAGAACGATCAGCAGAAGAATCCTTAATCTTTAGTCATTGAACCTTATCGCAGCTTTGCAACACTTCGAGATATAGTCGAAGGTGCTTTAAGAAGACACGTCCCCAAAATACAATACCCTCTGTGAGGTCAGATTATGCCCGAGCTGCAGCAAACCGAGTCCGAAAAAGAACAACCACTCGCTTCTCAAGAAGAAATACATGTTGGCGAGATGGATCGAACCTTCCCGCCACTTACAGCGGAAGACCTGGGAATGGCGCCAGGCGAGTCTGATGATGAAGAACTGAAGGAGGTGGTGGCTGCTGCTGCCGCTGACGCGCCAAGCGATCAACAGGCTGAGCCACTTGCGGATATACCTGTCGAGAGTTCTGTGTCCGAGATCACAGCGGATGGTGGGGCTGCGGAGACAGCAGTGGATGTTGAGTCTGTTGACTCCCCAGCACCGCCGCCCGCCGATCCGCCAGATGAAGAGAGTGGTGTGCGCAGAGATGGCCGCTGGCGTAGTCCCACCTTAATCGTTGTAAGTGCTGTACTGGGCGCACTCTTAGTGCTGGCGATTCTGATTCTAGTCAACGGCACACTAGACATTCGCAGCCACGATTCGCTCGTGTTTCTTCGCAGCCAGGCAGAGACTTTGTCAAACCAGATTAACGAGCAGGGAGCGATGTTCGCCGGCAGTGTCGCTCAGGTCAACCAGTTGGATGAAGAACTCGACGCCGCTGCTACAGAGACAGCAAGCTTGAGCGAGGATATTCTGAGGGCCGAAACAGAAATACAGGCGCTGGGGGAGCAGATTCTTTTGCTGGGCAATGAAATTCGGGCTCTATACGAAGAGGCTGCACGTATAAGCGACCTGCCGAACACAGATGATGGCAGCGGCGACACAAGCGACAAAAATAGAGAGGAGAGGGATGTACAATATGCGATGCTGGCGCAAGATGTGCAACGTATCGATGCGGATATGATACATATCCAGGCTGAGCTTGAGGAACTGAATGTATCCATAGATAGTCTAGACCAATTTGCCGACAGCTTCGATGAGCTTGGCAAATTCTTTGACACGCTGAACGGCGATGGTCAGGCTGAGTCATTAATAATCAGCGAAATTCTCACGCAAACTCTCCCCCTGATTATGGAATCGGTGCGGGCGTCCCGACCTGTCACTGCAACTGTAGGGCCAACAAAGACCCGCCCCGCGGATGATAACGATACCAGCTCTCAAACAGCCACGAGTATTGTCACCAGCCCCACACTCGAAACGTTTCCTCCTCTTGCGTCTATCTTCCCACCAGAGCCGGGCAAAAGCCATATCTTCGGGCTTGTGTGGGATGACCAGAATGCTGATGCTCAGGCAACAGAGGGAGAACTTCCCATCCCGATCGTGTTCATTACCCTGAAATCTGCCGATGGCGCACACCTGGCAACGGCGATCACGTCGGCCGATGGCCGCTACTTCTTACCCAATCTTGATCCTGGCACTTACTTCATCGAAGAAACCGACCCCGAGCGTGCGTCCTCCATCACACCCAATATCGTTACCATTACTACCACTCCCGGAAGTATGGTAGAAATTAACTTTGCTGATTCATATTGAACCACTGGATGCTAAGGACCTAGCGATTAAACCCAGACTGCGCTGAGAAAATCAGGTCTCGCTGGGGCAGGTAGCAAGTCGCTAGTCGCAGGTGCGACGTCGATTGCAGACAAGTTGACTACCTTGTCACCTTGCCATGTTTTCCTCAAGTCTATAAAAATCCAGTTGTACACTGCCATAGGTTCTTGTATCATAGCGTGCAAGATTTTGTAGCTGTGTTTTTTGGTACGCCTTGGGGTGAATCTGTACGATC
>PIVW01000252.1 GCA_003353825.1 Chloroflexota bacterium | reverse complement strand
GCACTCCTGCTATGGCTGCAGGCATCACCAGTCATATTTGTCCATTGCAGGAATTGCTCTTATTTCGCCCCCCGCCCCGGCAACAACAGGTGGCGATTGCTGCCTAGCCGCCAGATTTGAGTGCAACAAAGCACAACTGGTGGCATTGCGCACGCCATCCACTGTCGGATGCACCGCAGTCGGCTGTATATTCAAGTTCAGTTGCCTCGCCTCTGCCTGGGATAAGTCGCGCAGATCGCTAACCAAGCGGCCAAGGACGATGGTCTCATCATAAACGGTGACGATCTCGCGCTTTTCAAGTGGGTAAACATCATCCAAGATAGCCTGGAGATTACCCTGGATGACGGTGAGAGGAGTGCGCAACTCATGGGCGATGTCCGCCACCACTTCGCGAGGATTGAAGGGCTTGGGTACATAATCATCGGCCTCCAGTTCCAACCCGGTGATCTTGTCGGTGTCTTCGATGCGGGCAGTGAGCATGATGATCGGTGTTCCGGCCAGGAGTTCATCATTTCGCATAATGTGCGTGATTTCCCAACCATCTCTCTCCGGCAACATCAAGTCCAAGACAACCAGGTCCGGCTTCTCGCTACGGATGGCGTGCAAGACGGTTTCGCCATCGTACGCCACAACGACATGGTAGCCCGCCTGTTCCAGGTAGGCGCGCAGCAACCGCACGATCTGTCTGTCATCTTCTACAACTAAAATGCGTTAAGCCATGGCACTGTGAAAATAGAGTGCGGCAATATCCCCACATTGCAAGGCCTCAAGCTGAGGCCGGCCCCAGTTGCAAGATCACATGTAGCTCCTTTGGCCCATGAGCACCAAGTGTCAGCGTCTGGGCGATATCACCAGTGCGGCTGGGTCCGGTGATGATCACGGTATTGCTGCTGCCGGCAATGGCCTCGTCCGCACCATCGCTTGTAATCCAGGCAGCCAGGTCGGGATAGATTTGATCGCTTCGTAGCAAAACATAATGAACTGGCGGCATCAAGGAAGCCAGCCGTCCTTGTGCTGAATCGGCATGTAGCACAACACTGCCGGTGCGAGCGAGCCCGACATCCGCTCCAGTGAGTCCGATCTCAATCGCGGACAATCGTTGGATCTCTTGCTGGCGATCCGCCCCAGACAGACCACTCTTGACCAACTCAATGCCATGATGGGCTAGCGTGCCCTCAAGGTCGGGCACAGACAAACGCCCCGGATCCCAACAGAGCACCTGAACAACGCCTCTCGTCCTGAACTCAGACAGCAACAGATCTCGGGCAGCATCTACATCTGCGACGACATGAATCACGCCTTGCACAGCCAGCAGGGCTTCGATAAATACATCGAGCAATGGTTCCTCGAAGGTCGGCGGAACCGGCGCCGGTGACGTGGCGCCTGATGCTGCGGGCAGATAGGCTGTATTCAGCGAGCTACGGATACGAGTGAGGATGTCGGTGCGGGAGGACATAGTGATGGAGTGACAAGGTGGCAGGGTGCTGCGGGTTATGGTCGGACTGGATGGCCGGTTTAGGGTATCTTCTCAATATTCCGGGGCACTCGCCTAATCAATTCGGGCTCTGGGGGCGGGGTTCTACGAACCTACGCCGAACGTCCACCTTCGTGGGCGGGTTGGTTCCCCCAAGTTATTGAGAAGATACGGTTCAGGGGTCTTTCGATCTCGCCGTTTTCTTTTCCCAGCGTTCGCTGAAACTGCGGCCGGCCAGGGGTGGAAAAGCGCGAGAATCAGTCCATCCGGCCAGAGGGCCAGGTACGTGTCTGGTCCATCCTTGTTTGGTCCGTGGCATCAGGTGCTGGCCGAGACTGGCGATTTTTGCACCCAAACGATACAGTCGGGGATGAACCGCCGCCCAGCCATAAGCCCGTAACCCCAGCCGCAACCAGCGGGGGGTGTGGCCCCGATCCACGCTTTCGGCGCGTAGGTTGAGTAACATGCGTGGGATATCGATGCGTACGGGGCAAGCTTCGGTGCAGGCGCCGCAAAGGCTGGAAGCCTGAGGAAGTTCATACCAGGGATCAAGCCCATCGATGGCCGGAGTGACGACAATCCCCATCGGGCCAGGATAGACCGACCCGTAAGCGTGCCCTCCCACATTTCGGTACACCGGGCAGACATTGAGACAAGCGCCGCAGCGAATGCAATAGAGCATTTCCGCCAACTCCCCTTTCAAGGCGTCGGTTCGGCCGTTATCCACCAGAATGATGTGTACCTGCTCGGGCCCATCTTCCTCGACACTGTGGCGAGGACCGGTGACGATGGAGGTGTAACTGCTCAAAGGTTGGCCGGTGGCACTGCGGGCCAGCACCTGCAAGAGCGTCCCCAATTCTGGCAATGTGGGGACAAGGCGTTCGATACCGACCAGGGCGACATGAATACGGGGCGTGGTAGTCACAAAACGACCGTTACCCTCATTGGTTACCAACACTATCGAGCCAGTTTCGGACACAGCAAAATTAGCGCCTGTGATACCCATATCGGCGTCGATAAATGCATCGCGCAACGCTTGGCGGGCAGCGGTAGTCAAGACCGGAATGGTAGCATCTAGTGGCGTGCCCAGTTCGTCGTGAAATAACTCTGCCACATCTTCGAGCCTTTTATGAACGATAGGTGCAATGATGTGGCTGGGGTGGTCGCCACTGAGCTGGACAACATATTCGCCCAAATCTGTTTCTATGACATGGATGCCGGCCGTTTCAAGAGCGCTATTGAGCTGCACTTCTTCTGTCAACATCGACTTGCTTTTAACGACCTTGCGTACTGTCTCCGCTTTGGCTATGCGCACGACCAGATCACACGCCTCTGCCGCATCACTTGCCCAGTACACCTGGCTGCCATTGGCGAGCGCACTTGCTTCAAATGCCAGCAGGTGCTCATCTAACCGCGCTAAGGTGTTTGCACGAATGGTGCGAGCGTGATCCCGCAGTGCTTCACCATGCGGCAACGCCGAGAACGCCCCTAACCGGCCAAAGACAAAATGATCCATGGCGCTGCCAAGAGCCTGTTGCAGGGGGATATCCTGCAGAGCGATCTCACAACGTTGGTCGAGGGAGGTCAAGGCAACTCCTCCACTAACACCTCGGCGATATGCCTGACCACAGGTTCCCTCCCCTGCTGGATCAGACCTCCATTCATGTGCATCATACAAGAGACATCACAGACAACACAGGTATCGGCTCCGCTGGCAGCGATATTGTCCAGTTTACGCCGCATCATCGACGCAGACATGGCGGGCATTTTGATAGCAAATAACCCGCCGAAACCGCAGCACTGTTCAGCTTCAGGCAGCAGCCGATGCTGGCTGTTCGGTATGGCATCGAGCAGTGTTTCGGCACAGCCCCGTACACCTAGATCGCGTGTGAGATGGCAGGATGGATGATACGTGTAACACCCCGCCCGACCACCCGCGTAACTCAATCCCATATCTTCGACCAAGAACTGGCTAAATTCTCTCATACGCCCGGCGATAGCTTGGGCTCGCAGCAACTGTTCGGGGTCATCCGCGAAGAGTTCGGGATAGTGGTGGATGACCATGGCGGCGCAAGACCCTGAGGCGCAGACAATGGGTCCCTCTGTATCTGCAAACACATCAAGAAAATGCTCGGCCATACGGCGGGCATCGGCTAAAAACCCACCGTTAAAGGCGGGCTGACCACAGCATGTTTGATTGCGCGGCACCTGCACGTCTAAACCCTGGCGTTGCAAAACTGCCACCACGGCTTCTGCGATGTCAGGATAAAGGTGGTCCAACAAACAGGTAATAAAAAATTGTACCTTCATCACCACCATTGAAGCTCGATCTGGGAGGTTGAGGGTAGGGTGAAAGGTCGGCCAACGCTGCTATACTCTGTTACGTTGGCTTGTTGCTTGTCAAGCTTCAAAACGCTTGATAATCAGGGAACCGTTTTGTCCGCCAAAACCAAAGGCATTGGCGACACCGGCATCGACCTGCACTTCTCGCGCTTCGTTAGGTACATAGTCGAGATCACATTCAGGATCGGGAACAGAATAATTGATGGTGGGGGGTACCCAGCCGGTGCGAATGGCCTGGATGATGGTAAACGCTCCGAAACTACCCGCAGCGCCCATAGCATGGCCGATCATTGGCTTGATAGAAACTACAGGCACGTTATAGGCATGCTCACCCAATGCGTGTTTGAGCGCTTTGGTCTCAGACAGATCGTTCAGCTTGGTGGCAGTGCCGTGTGCAGCCACATAACCAATCCCTTCTGGTTCCATCTCCGCTTCGATCAGCGCCTGTTTCATGGCACGAGCTGCACCCGATCCTTCAGGATCAGGGGCGGCGATATGATAAGCATCGCAGGTAAATCCCATCCCACCATATTCGGCAAGGATAGTGGCCCCTCGCGCTAAGGCGTGTTCCAACGACTCCATCACCATCGCAACAGCCCCTTCACCCAGGATCATGCCATCACGTTCAAGGTCAAAGGGCCGGCAGGCGTGTTGAGGATCATCGTTGCGGGTTGACATGGCGCCCAAACGGCCGAAAGCATAGACTAACAAAGAAGTCATGTAAGAATCGGTACCGCCGACCAAGATCGTATCTGCAGCGCCGCGCTGAATACGATGTGCAGCTTCGCCCAAGCTGAATACGCCGGTGGCGCAGGCTGCAACTGGCGAATTGACAGGCCCCTGGATACCATGACGGATTGCTAAATGGCAGGGAGTGGTTGAAACAAGCACAGCCGGAGCGATGGTCGGATTGGTTTTACGCACCCCCTGAGTTTTGCCCAAATGTGATTCCGATTCGACAATATCTAAGGCGCCAAAAGCGCTGCCCATCTCGACACCTACCCGAGTCGGATCTTCCGCAGCGAGATCTAATCCCGAATCGGCCAGGGCTTCTTCTGTAGCTGCTACAGCCAGATGTGTCACGCGTCCTAAGCGCTTGGACTCGCGGCGCTTCATGTATTTCTCTACGTCGAAACCCTCGATTTTGGCAACCATCTTCGTGGGTAGGTCTTTCGTTTCATAAGTGGTAATCGGAACCGCGCCTGAGCGCCCGGCAAGCATCGCTTCCCATGTGGATTGAACATCAAGTCCCAAAGGACTGACAGCCCCCATGCCGGTGATAACAACGCGTTTCCGTCCGTTCTTAGCTGTCAAATTTCACTCCTTTACTGAAAACTCTGAAAAACTTTCTTGAGTCATTTTTTTGCCCCCGTTTACACAGGTGTGAATGAGCAAAACCCCTGTATACGGGGGAGCTGAATAGCCGTTTTAGACTTATCCAGAGTTTTCAGTCCTTTATCAAAAAACAAGCCTCATCCCTAAAGATGAGGATATTTGTGTCAGGTCGGACAAGAATAGCACAGAGATAGTATGTTGACAACGCTTTGCCCCCTGTCTGACGCTAATGCTACAATGACATGTTGATTCATTTGAGTTAGCGATGATCGTTTATACTCGATACCCAATCAGTGTGCTCTCGGCGATGACCACGAACGGCAATTTCGAACCAGAAAATCTGTAGATCAACTGCAGATCCCGAGCACCACCATTCCCCTCCGCAACCAAGTAGCCCTGTCGGTGTTTTACCAAATGCATCGACAGCAGTGTGTAAACAGCTGTGTCATTATTCAAAGATGCAAGCGAAAGCACGCTCATCGAAAATGCCAAAACCGATCCTGAAGCATTTGGCGAGCTATATGAGCGGCATGTCGATAAAATCTACAATTACATTTATTACCGCGTTAGCAACCGAGATGATGCCGAAGATCTAGCGGCGCGCACCTTTTTTCAGGCGCTGGATAAGATCGATAGTTATGAGCATCGCGGCGCTCCTTTCTCAGCTTGGCTCTATCGTATTGCCCATAACTTGGTAGCCAACTGGCATCGACAGCAATCGCGACGCAAGTCGGTACCATTAGAAGACCTCACGCTCGTCAGCACGCGTACACCCAACCCAGGAAATGCCGCAGAAGAGCGTGAAACACAGGAAGAACTCCTGGATGCCGTCCGCCGTCTGGCCGACGATAGGCAGCAACTGCTCATCCTCAAGTATGTCGAACGCCTGCCCAATGCAGAGATTGGCCGTTTGATGGGCCGTACCGAGTCCTCAATTAAGTCACTATATCATCGCACTTTGCTCAGCTTACGCGACGATTTACAAGAGCGAGACATTGCTTAGCCCTTTATGCCCGCCAAAGTCGCCATCGTCACCGACTCTACGTTTGATATGCCGCCACAGTGTTCGGGATGTAAGTGTGTCTATGTGGCTCCCATGCACATTCAATTACGATAAAATCTGATCTACACTGCTGGCAACCTCCATCACCGTCCACCTGGGAGCGGGCACCGTCGGATTGATTGCATACCCCTATTAGATTCCCCGGATTTTCCAGTCAGGTGATAAGATGAAACCACAACCTGCCGAAGAGGCTTTGAACAACTACTATGAAATGCTTGCCAGTCAGGGTGAAGCAAAAGCTGCACTAATCGAAACTGATCCCTCGCATTCAGAGGAGACCACCAGCCTTTTTGCCGTGGCGCGCCTCTTGTGGGAGACCATGGCGCCGGTCAAACCTTCCGAAGAATTTCGGCAGGGGCTGCAAGCTGGTTTGGTGGCCGAGGCAGAACGCCGTCGGGTGCAGCGAGCGTTGGGAATAGAATTAGAACGTAAAGCCTCACGTCCTTCCTGGATCGTGCCTGTGGCTGCGTTGGGTACAGCTTCACTGGTGGGAGTTTACGCATTCTGGCGTTTTACACGGTCCCCTGCACCTGAAGAACAAGCACTAGCTGCGTAATCATCTCCTTTACTGAGAACTCTGGAAGACTTTTTTGAGCTATTTTTTGCCCTGTTTACACAGGTGCGAACGAGCAAAACCCCCCTGTATATGAGGGTGCGAACAGCCGTTTTAGACTATCCCAGAGTTTTCAGCTCCTTTACTTAAACACGCTGTCCGTACAATACATGGCAAGGTACACTTTATGTACCCTGTTGGCCGTTCTAATCAGGATTTATCTACCTCCAATTCATTGGCTCTTATTACGAGGAAAAGCAATTATGGCTCAATACTATAGTCGTATCACGGGGTGGGGAATGTACGCGCCTGAGCGGGTGCTCACCAATGATGATCTATCCAACATGGTGGACACTAGTGACGAGTGGATTGTCTCACGTACCGGCATTCGCGAGCGTCGCATCGCAGCAGAAGGGGAAGCGACCGTCGATATGTCTATCCATTCCGCAAAGCAGGCACTGGAACGAGCCGGCATCAGCGCCTCTGACCTCGACCTGATCATCCTGGCCAGCTCCACTCCCGACTATCTGTGCCCACCGGCTTCCAGTCTGTTGCAGGATAGACTCGGAGCAAGCAAGGCGGGTGCGATGACGATCATTGCCGGCTGTACAGGATTTATGTATGGGCTGGTAACGGCCGCTCAATTCGTAGAAAACGGCGCCTTTAAACATGTGCTGGTGGTAGGCGCCGAGACGTTGAGCTATGCCATCGACTGGGAAGACCGTGACACGTGCATCCTCTTCGGCGATGGCGCAGGGGCGGTGATTGTCAGCCGTAGCCAGCAACCGGGTGGCATGCAAAGCATGGTGTTAGGATCAGAAGGATCGGGTTGGGATTCATTGATCTTGCCAGGTATCGGCAGTAACCGGCAGATCACTGAAGAGACGCTGGCGAAAAAAGAGCACAAACTGAGGATGGATGGACGGGCGGTGTTCAAGTTCGCAACTCAGGCAATGACCGACGCCGTCACAAAAGCCGTCACTGAAGCAGGGCTGACTATCAACGATATTGACTTGCTCATCCCCCACCAGGCGAATGCACGCATTGTCGACCTCGCCATTCGCCGATTGGGTATTGAGCGGGAACGAGTTGTGATCAATCTCGACCGCTATGGCAATACCTCGGCAGCGTCGGTGCCCCTTGCATTATGCGAGGCTCTGGATGAAGGCCGTATTCGGCCCGGCGACAACATCACCCTGGTAGCATTCGGTGCAGGGCTCACCTTCGGCGCTTGCGTTTGGGAATGGCATGGCGACAGGACAGAAAATGAAGCGATCCTGGTAACTGATTGGCCGGTATCTGACACCTTCACCGAGTATGCCCAGCAGATGCGAACCACTGCCTGGCGCATGCAAGTACAGGCAAGGACCAAAGCCTCTGACGCAGCCATGGCCGTGATGTTGCCACTTTATACCTTCCAGAAGGGCGTCAAGAAACGTCTGCAACAGTTTGAAGATGAGCAATAGATTGCGCAATACAAAAAGGGTCTCTGGGATTTCGCGTGATACGGATTTTTCCCACACTATATCTAGGCGCTTGACACAACCAGCCACTAGGTGTGGGGGAATCATCAACGGAAATTCGTGATCGTCACGCGAAG
>PIVW01001616.1 GCA_003353825.1 Chloroflexota bacterium | reverse complement strand
GAGCCTGATTCTCAACGATTACCTGGAACTGCGCGGCACCCGGTTCTGGCGTCGCGGTTTCAACGCGATTGTCATGGTTTTCCTGCTGCTGGCCTACACAATCTATCTGATCCCGCATGTGAACAGTTGAAAAGACGCAAGGCAGGGGGGCAACATTTTATGCCGATTGACATCTCAAGGATTTCCGCCGTATCGCCACCAGGTGCGACAAAAACGCCGAAAACCTCACGGGCGCACTATGCCTTGCAGCTCTCGTCTGCTATTGGATTTAAACTAGTCTGGGCCCTAATCGGCCTTAAATTCGTATATGTGCAATAATACAGTCAGGTTAAGTCCAATGATCCGCAAAACTGTAGTTCAAGCAGCATTGGTGCTTTCACAGGCGGGTAGTGCTTGGGCGCATCATGACAAGACCCCTTTGCGAGAAGCGGTGCTTGATGGTCATTCTCACCAGGTCGGCGGTGCAACAATCTGGCTTTTAATAGCAGCTGTGGCGATGA
>PIVW01000251.1 GCA_003353825.1 Chloroflexota bacterium | reverse complement strand
GTGCGAAAAACACTGTCATTTTCTAAATCTGATAGCTTCCATGAGGCGGTACTCCTATTATACCTCCACTATTACAACACAGAATGGTGTCCTATCAGTTAATATATAACCACTACCGTATTTTTGAGGGCCGGGTGATCCCATTGGTAGCCGGTGTCTTGCCCGCCGATGATAACACCCTGGCCGCTGAAGCCCATGAGCCACACGTCATCGGCATTGACTTGTGTGATACCCCACGCGTCATCCGGTATAGTCTGCGAGCGCAATTGCACAGGTGATTCAACTGGTTCATCCATAGCGATGAGGGTGTTGGCATAGACATAGGCGATATCCTGGCGGCGAGCCAGAGTCTCTAACAGTGCCCTATCAGCCTCCACCCAGACCATGTTCGCTATCCAAAATGATTGAAAGTTTACCCCATGTCTCTTTAATTCTGCGATGATTGGTGGTTGTGAACGTTCTGCCGCTTGTGTCAACTGTCGGTAAACATAGTCAGTCTTCTCCGTTTTTGACTGCAAGTTCACGACGGCACTGAGATCGGCTTGTTCCTGCAAGAAAAGAATAAAATCCGTTTTTTTGCTGCTGGGCATGTCCAACAAAACGGGATCAACTTTGCTCTGCCATGTGGGCCCGAGGGGAGCTATCACGGTTTGGCGTCCGCTTGAGAACTGCCCTAGTAGGATACCAATTAGAAGGATAATGATAATTCGGATGGAAGATGTCATAGTGCTAATTCCAAAATCTGTGATGAACCCGCTCAGCTTCCTCTTGTAGCAAAGGACCCACCACGGTGATCTCATGGCGGGCATGGGTGTAAACCGAGCGGCAAGGGAGATGAAGCACTGCAGCAGCGGGGGCATCGCCGATCAGATGATAGAGTTTGTCACTATCCAGGCCATAGACAACCCGCCTGACATTGCCCCAGAAGATGGCGCCGGCGCACATCACGCAAGGTTCGGTGCTGGTATAGACGCTGCATTGGGCGAGATGGTCAGCCGAATAACGTTGCGATGCCATTCGCATCAGATTGGTCTCGGCATGGCCTGTGCAGTCATTATCTATAACTACCGTGTTCTCAGCCTCGATGAGGATAGAGTGATCGGCAGCCGCCAACAGCGCTCCGAAGGGATGGCTGCCATTCTGCCGGGCTCGTAAGGCGATTTCGAAGGACCTGCGGATAAGTTGTGTGTCGATATCGTTAATCATAGACAACATACTCTCATTAGTAACCTCATGAAACGGCTAATCTAGTAACCAAAGCCACATTACCAGACTTTTCGATATTGTGAAAACCTGCGAGTTCATGACCATAGAATCCTAAGCAGAAACGAAATCGCCATCATTTCATTCGCACAACTCACTGAATAGCCAATTTCCTATCAAATCTAAAGGAAACGCTCGAAATATTATTCGCAAGATGTGTTGCTATCCATAATTTGACCCTAAGGCCCAGTAAGAGTAAATTTCCTGTTTATGGCTACCACAGTTTCCTCTTGGACAAGACAGACCTTGCGGCGTTTATTAGAGGTCGATAAGTTTGTACCCGAGCGCAGCGACGAAGAGATCAGGCAAGAACAACACCGCAATTTCCGCTGGAATTTTAGCGTCAATTTTTTGGACGGGCACTCTTTTTTTGGGTTACAGTTTTATCTCTGCCACGACGATATTACCCCTATTTGTAAGCAAACTTACAAGCAATCCTATGCCCATCGCTTTTGTTGCCATCATTGGTCAGGCGAGTTGGTATCTGCCACAGTTACTGAGTGCCGGTCCGACTGAGAAACTGGCGCGAAAAAAACCTGTGGTGGTCAATGTGGGCTTTTTCAGTGAGCGCTTGCCCCTGTGGCTCCTGCCGATCGCGGCACTACTGGCGATCGAATACCCAACGCTGTCGTTGGCACTGTTTTTGATAGGGTTCGCCACGCATGGCTTCGGCGCCGGTATGGTAGCGCCGGCATGGACCGACATGGTGGCGCAATGTTTCCCTGTCACGAAGCGCGGCCGCTCTTTTGGCATTACCGCATTTGTGGGGACCGGTCTTGGCGCATTTGGGGCATTGCTTTGTGGCTGGCTCCTGGCGACGTATCCCTTTCCCCTTAACTTCACTTATGCATTCTTACTGGCTGCTATTTTAATCCTGCTCAGTTGGGTTGCTCTCGTCTTTATGCGCGAACCGGTGCAGCCGGTGCCAGAGAAGATCAAACGTCAGAAGAGTCAATCCTGGCAGAAGATCACCGGCATTGTGCGCGGTGACAAGAATTTCCGCAATTACTTGATCGTGCGCCTGCTGTCTAGCTTGGGCAACATGGCGACGGGCTTTATCACCGTTTCGGCGATTCTACGTTGGTCAGTCCCCGACGCCACTGTGGGGTTATACACGGCAGTCCTTTTGATCGGCCAGACCGCCGGTAATCTGGTGGCCGGGATCGTCGCCGACCATATTGGGCACAAAATATCGATGGAGATAGGACTGCTGAGCATGGTGATCGCCTATAGTGTCGCCTGGCTGGCCCCCACTTCGGCCTGGTATTTTCTCGTTTTTTTTATGGTCGGGGTTGGTTCAGGGATTGCAATTGTGTCCGGGATATTGATCAATCTGGAGTTTTCCCGACCGGAGTACCGCCCGACCTATGTCGGTATTGCCAACACAACCATGGGTATCGGCAGCGTGGCGGGGCCTTTGATCGGAGGATTGCTGGCGCTAAAAGGCTACAATTTTCTCTTCATAATCTCGGCGTTTTTTGCAATTGCCGGTTTGATTTTGCTCGCGACCACCGTCCATGAACCCCGCGATCAGACTGAGTTTTTTGATGCGTCTGTGGCTGAAGTTGGTTAGGGAAAATAACACGAGCGTTTGCCAGCGATTCATTCCTCACCCTCCTGGTACAGTTGCTGGAATTCGCTAAAAAACCTGTCTTCGTAGGCGATACGTTCATCAAATCGGGATTTCGAAATCTCGAAATTCAGGACTGCACGCATCCCCTGGCGATATCGCCCGTTCTCTTCACTAGTCAGGTAGCGCCTATGCTCTGCAAAGGCTTCGCCGCGAGATCCGCTCCAGTAAAAGGCGAGCCACGGTGCGATCTTCCCCACATGGTCGAGGATATCGGCATCCTGCACCAGTTTTGCCGAGTGCGTATGGCCGGAGAGATGACGTTGGTTATGATTCCAAACAATGTCGTAAATCCCAGCGAGTTCGGATTGCGAACATACCTCTTCGAGTAATGTGAGGGCGCGATCTGCACCTGTCGCATTGTGAGGTTCGCTGCCTTTGCCAACGTCGTGGAACAATGCTCCGGCATAGAGGATGTTACGGTCGACAGCGACATCAAGGGTATCGCTTAGAGACAGGGCGATATTACCAAGGCGGTGGCCGTGATAATACAACCAGCCGGGTTCACGCCTTGGGTGTTGTTGACGCGTACCCATAGCCTCGTATGCGATGCTTTTGACGATCTTTATATCCATTGTTTGCTCCCGAAAGTCCGATCCAGGTGGCATGTTCATTCTTGCTGAGATTCAAGCTGTGTCAAGTACTTCTTCGTAGAATCGTACGAGACTGCGCCAGTCTTGTGCGACAATGTTGGTATGTGCGTAACGAATGTCCATTGATTCACACTCCACTTTTAGACCTCACACGAATAAGAGAAACAATCACAGATTTGCGTTTCTACACCTGAGATTTTATCCGAACGAAGGCAATTATGAAATTCGTCGGTCGGCAAGGAGTGAGGATGTGGAGATCACCATAAACGTACTCTTGGCAAAAGCCACCTGGTTTCCCGGTATTCAGGTTTCCGTTATCGAATAACTCCCAATCTGACATCCCGATCTTTATAATCTTGCATTCTGCCAAAGTATGTTATACTGGCTGCGGTCATCCACTTATGGATGATACATTCTAGAAACATGAAGTTTTGAATATCCACAGGGTTGCCCGACCCCACGAGGCCGGGCATTTTATTGCGACAGGGTACGGCTCTTATTTGCGAATGAGTCCTCTGTTAGCAGACCAAAGGTGGAAAACCCGTGAGGGTCCCACCACAGAGGATTCATCAGAACGCCAGTAGGAGCATCATGAAAAGCGAATTTGAAGGAATGGACCTGCATCCGCAGTTGGTGCAGGCTGTCAGCGAGCGCGGTTATACCGAGCCCACCCCCATCCAGACGGCCATCATCCCACTCATGCTTTCGGGCCAGGATGTGACCGGACAGGCCCAGACCGGAACCGGAAAAACGGCGGCCTTTGCCTTACCCATGCTACATAATCTGGTTCCCGGCCAGCACGGTGTCAAGGGCTTGATCCTGGCGCCGACCCGTGAACTGGCCATGCAAGTTGCCAAGGCGATCTACGACTATGGTCAGCATCGAGGCGTGCGTGTGCTTGCCGTTTATGGCGGCCAACCCTACGAGCGCCAGATTCGACGCCTGCGCAAAGGGATTGATATCGTAGTGGGCACGCCCGGACGTCTGCTCGATCTCATCCGCCAGGGCGCCCTCGATTTGAGCGCTGTAGACACCGTTGTGTTGGATGAAGCGGACGAAATGTTGAGCATGGGCTTTATCGAAGATATCGAGGCCATTCTTATCGAGACGCCAGAGTCCCGCCAGACAGCCCTGTTCTCGGCCACCCTGCCTGCACCCATCCGCCGTTTGGCCGACCGCTATATGCGTGATCCACAGGCGGTGACCATCCAGCGCAAACAATTGACAGTGGCTGCTCTCGAACAACGATACTATCTGCTAAATCATCGAGACAAGCTGGCAGCGCTGACGAGGTTATTTGAGGTCGAGGATATCAGTAGCGCCCTGATTTTCGTGCGTACGCGCGTGGACAGTGGCGATCTGGCCAGTGAACTTTCTGTGCGAGGTTTCCCGGCCGAGGCGCTGAATGGTGATCTGAGCCAGGACGCACGCGAGCAAGTGCTCAATCGCTTCCGCCGCCATCAAAGTACCGTCCTTGTAGCGACAGATGTAGCCGCCCGTGGTCTGGATATCGACGATATTTCGCACGTCATCAACTATGATCTGCCGCAGGATCCCGAAGTCTATGTGCATCGTGTGGGACGCACAGGGCGGGCAGGAAAAACAGGCATTGCCATCACCCTGCTGACCCCCAAGGAGCGGTGGCAATTGCGCCGCATAGAAACACTGACCAGGCAAAAACTCACGGAAGCGAAATTACCAACCGAAGATGACATTCGCACCTATCGCGACGCCAAATTGTTTGAGCAACTGGAAATGTGGTTGCGCCGGGGCCGAGGGCAACGAGAACGCGATATGGTTCACAAACTGGCTGAGGCCGGACACGACCCCTTTGAGATTGCCACTGCGGCGATGAAGTTGGCGCGGGCCGAGGAAAAGCAACGGCCCATCGCCCCCATTAGCGAAATTCAGCAACCCCGACCCCGACTAGAAAGACGCGGGGATAGACGTAATGGCAAACGTGATTACCAGCGCGAGACAAGACAAGGCGGCAAATATAACGGTAAACGCAACGGCAAACCTAACGGCAAATCTAACGGCAAACCGTGGGACAAGCAATCCCACGAACAGGGCATGGTGCGACTCGTTCTCAGTGCTGGAAAACTACATGGTATTCGCCCCAATGATGTGGTCGGCAGCATTGCCGGAAGCGCGGATATCCCCGGATACAGCATCGGCGCCATCCGCATCCACGAAGAGCACACCCATGTCGATATCCCCGAAGAACTGGTAGGCCAGGTACTCGATAAAGCCGGCAACTATCGCATTCGCAGGCACCAGGTAACACTCGAGCGCGCATAAAGAACGAGATTCAGGCATGGATCATTGCACCGATGCGGTGCTTTACGATTTGCAGGCGCTAAGAGTTTATAAGGATCAAAGACTGAAGATTGAAAGCACCGTGCAATCATCAATCTTCAATTCCGATTGTTGGCGCTTGTAGCTCAATTGCCGATCTAGTCTAGCAGCCCCTCATGTTCGATCAACCATTGCACCGATTCCTGCACAGCTTGCAGTGAACTGTAGCGTGGCCGGTACTCGAGCAGCCGTCGCGCTTTAGCGATACTGCAATTCGGGCTGTGAGCGATGTGATCCCAGGTCGCATCGGCTTCTTCTTCGGAAACGGTGCGCTTCCAAGCCTCCCACGGCAGATAACTCAAGTGGGCGGGCCGGCCAAACCAGGCCGCCATAGCCTCGGCGTAACCACGTAATGTCAGCGCCGCTGCCGAGACAACGTGAAAACTCTCGCCGACTGCCGTGCTCCAATGGGCGATCGCCTGCATAAAGGACTGGGCGACATCATCAGCATGCACATGGTGCACTGTTTCCATGCCGATGTTTGGCAAGATCACCTCCTCGCCACGCGCCAGTTTTACGAACGTGTCAGGATTAAAGTGGCCGGCAGGATTGAGTGGCGCCCAGCCGGGACCGACGATATGGCCCGGGTGCAGGATGGTGGTCGGAAATCCATTGCGTCGGGCTTCGTCCAGCAAATAGGTTTCTATGGCCGCTTTGTTGATGCCATACTCGCCGAAGGGCGCCCGGGTCTGGGTTTCGCTTGTGGGCACTTGCACGCTGGGGCCGTGAACCCAGATCGTGCCGCAATGCAAAACCTGTTGTACACGCCCACGCAGCGCTTCCACTAAATGCCGGGCGCTATCGGGATGGAAGCAGATCATGTCGATAACGATATCAGGCGCAAGTTCGCGAATTTGGTTGCCGAATGTACTTGATTTCTCAGCTTCGGTGCGATCGATCTCGACCTGTTGTACTGACTCCCAAGCGGCGTGTTCCTGGTATGGGATTCGTTCTCGTCTGCTGACCGCAATGACTTCATGGCCGGCTTCAACCAATCTTGGAACCAGATACGTTCCAACGTGTCCTGTACCACCGATAATGATAACTCGCATCGTGTCGTCTCCTTTCTGCTGCGCTGCAGCTTGGTTTTACGTTGTCTAACGATATCACCAGTCACCTGCATAATTCACCCGAAAAGGTAAAACTGCCGATGTTGTGTAGGCCCAGCGCAATTCCACTAGCTGGCGAGTGTGCAGCAGATCATGTGCTACCCAGGCAGCGAGCATGTCCCCGGCACGGATTGACCCCCATGGCGTTTGTGTAACAGCTTCGTCGCCTTCTAACTCTAACAGTTGTAACGGAGCCCAACCGCTGTTGCCGGACCCCACCGTTGTCCAAATCCACCCCCCGTATTTTGTGTCCGCTTGCCCAATACAGACACGCTCACCACGTTGGAATTTGATGGGGTTGGGATAATTCGAGCGATGGGGTTTTCGTACCTTAACCTGCATACATGTTTTCTTCTTATACGGTCCCGGATGTCATTTCGTTTGCATGTAGACGTCAAGTAGGCGCTTACAGCGTCGACATCGACAAATAATTGTCGATGTGTGTGGCAAGTTCAACTTTTGTCTGCAACCGAGCTCGCACCTGCGACCTGCTACTTGCTCCAGCGGGGCCTGATTTTCTCAGCGCAGTCTGGGAACAATCGCTAGGTCCTTAGCCGGTATAAGGCGAGACATCGATCTCAACATTTTCTCGGTCACCGATCTCTTCTAGGGCGTCGTGCCAATCGTGGTACTGTAATTGCGGAGGTACAACCACGATCGCAACCATCGTGAAGAGGGGAATGCCACTCATGGGTGCTTTGACCGTGTTTGTATCCATCGTTTCGATATTGATGCCTGCCTCGGCCAGGTGATGGACTATGTTGTAAAGAATGCCTTCGTGATCGGCCCCTTTCAAATCGACTCGATAGGGCATCCATCCGGCATATTTCGCTGGATCACGGCGTTCGGTATCACGTGTAGCAACCTTAAAACCTTCTTCCCTCAGTCCACGTACAGCCTTACGAAAATCATCAAAATCCTCGGCTGAAAGAGAGACCAACATCATCAGAGCAAATTCGCCGCCCAGCCGGGCCATGCGACTGCCGCCTACATTTCCGTTATGATCAAGCACCAATTTAGTAAGCTGTTCGACGATACCTACCCGGTCATGGCCGGTTAGTGTGATTACCAAGTTTTTACGCATATAGTGATCTCCATTCGAGGGCAACGTTACCCGTTAGGGATTGCATACAAAACCAGTCTAAGTAGTTCTGCACGCTGGTTTGTCTCTGATTATACGATAGGTGAGGGTGGATGGCACGGTCTAGGCTTTATCGAACACAGGCATAAGCAAGGCTGAAGGGTGGCTAGCATCATGGTAATCGAGCCACACCACACAGAGAAGACTGTAGAACAATCCCTACACGTCTTCGGTTCAGGAAAGGTCTCAATACATGGTAAAATTCTACCACCCACCACCTGACACCCACCACCTGACACCCACCACCTGACACCTGACACCTGCCACCCACCACCTGACACCCACCAC
>PIVW01000803.1 GCA_003353825.1 Chloroflexota bacterium | reverse complement strand
ACCGTTGCCTTCTGCTCTGGCTGTGGCGTTATCGCCAAACCTACATGGTGTATTATCGGCTACCACGTCTTGTAGATCTTCAAGGAATGGGGTCATGTGTTTGTTGCAACCAGAGTCCACTAACCAGGACTGTTGCTTCTCCCCTCTCTTGCCTTGGGCCTGAGTAGTAAAGCACTGCGCGGCAAAGGCGTCTGATTCTTTCACCCTTGGCTTGGCATGGTCTTCAAACCTGGATCCATCAGGTCGGATCCAATGCAAACGGGTGGTATTTCCACGGTAGAAGAAGTTCAGGATATCGTCATAGAGATGGATGATGTATTGTGATTATATACAAGCTACTACTGCGAGTTCGATCTACTCAATCGAACTCCTCGCAAAATGTCGAGCATTTTGGTCCACTGCAGGCCATCTAATTCCCTCTAGAAGGCGAGTTATAGGCACTGTAAATTAGGACGGGAATATAAGAGTGATTTGCCCCCAGCGAATCACTAATGTCAATATCCCTCCTACATTGAATCAACTATGTGCTGACCCCAACAATGGGTCAGCTACACTAAAACCCCAATAATGGGTCACCTAATGTGTGACCCCAACAACGGGTCACATATACGCATCCACAACGCTGCGTCACCTAATGTGTGACCCCAACAACGGGTCACCTAGATGCAGGCCCCAACAATGGGTCCCCTAGGCGTGACCCCAACAATGGGTCTCCTAGGTGCAGGCCCCAACAATGGGTCACCTAGGCGTGACCCCAACAATGGGTCACCTATATGCATCCTCCAACGATGCATAATCTATTCCTAACCCCAACGATGAATCGCTTCATCGTTGGGCCCCAACACTGGTTCGCCAAACCTATGCCTACCAGAGGGCCTATCGTATCTCGCTAACTACTGGCCCCCTGAGGCTCTACTTAGGACCAATCGGTTCCTGACAATCTCATGGATCCAACTAACCTACCCAAACACGATCATATCCATATCTGCACAGATCCTACTTGGTTCGCCCCTTGCCTTGCTATGGCAATCCGCAAGCCTGTGCCCCTTCTTCAAGCACCACAGGCACTGGTCCCTCTCCGGCCTCCAGTTGGCTTTCTTCCAGGTATTTTTCGCATGGAACATCTGTGTTTCATGCTTCTCCTTGTCAGACGCTCTGCTCATGGCGCTGTCCAAGGCTGCCATCCTCTTCACGGTGGCAGCCAAGGCTGCATAGCTTAGAGCTTCATCCTTGATGATTGCACCGTATACGTCGGGTGCAGCTCCCTCAATACGCTCCATAAGGGTGAGTTTCTTGAGGGGTTCCGGGTATTCGCAGTCCAAAGCTTCGAACTCCCCAAATAGATGGTCTAACTCGAGGACAAAGGTGGAGATTTTCTCCCTGCTCACACAGTTCAGATTTGTGAGCCTCCTTGTGCATTCCAGCAGTCTGGCCTGCCGGAGATCCTTGCTCTCATGCCCATACTGTGACATGAGAGCCCTCCATGCAGCGATCCCATCCCCCTTCCGGGCAAAGGGCCGAACCACTTTGCCTGCTTCTCCCCGTGTGACCCTGAGCAGGATACTGATCAGGAGATCCTGCTGGTCTTCTGGGGCATGCTTGACGTCGTTGTCCTCTCTTAGGAGGGCCGCTAGGCCTCTCTCTCCACAGTAGCCCTGCAGGGCGTACCGGAAATCATCCCAGGCACCGGGCTGCTGGTTGGTGCCCGTCCAAACTGGGACTTCAGTTCCCTTGGCACTTCTGGCGTGCATAGGCGACTTTGGGCTCATAACCTGTGTAGATTCTGGGTGGCGCCGTAGTGCAGACACGAGATAATCGTCAAAACAGGATAAGGATGCATTACAGTCCAACCGTGTGGCTGGGGAAAATTTTACTTCACAGTGTCGGTTTTCCTAAAACCGACACTATACTAAGTCGGGTATCTTGACCCCAATATTCAATCATCTATATGTTGGCCCCAACAATGGGTCAGCTACATGATGGCCCAAACGACGAGTCATCTACATGCAGACCCCAACGATGGGTCGGCTATGTGCCCGACCCCAACAATGGGTCCG
>PIVW01001615.1 GCA_003353825.1 Chloroflexota bacterium | reverse complement strand
GTCTCGCGCATTATCGAAAAGACCAACTACGATGCCTACGGCTTTCCCACATCGTTGAGCGTGGCCACCATGAACGCTGACGGTTCGGACGCCCATCTAAAAACCACCACTAATACCTACAGCCATGATGCGTCGAACTGGATTCTCGGCCGCCTGACCGATGCCAGCGTTACTCACAGGACGGGCGAAACCAGACAGCAGCAAAGTGTGACCGAACAGGCGGAAGTCTCTGTTCCTGTTGATGCCTTTGAGGATGATTTTGAGAGTGCCACCTCTGGCTGGGTGGATTCTGCGTCTAATCTCGTTGGCACCACTGATTACGTCAACTACTCCTTATCCTCATTCCTGGGCCGGTTTGGAGGAACCGGGGGAGAACAGGGGATCTCAAAGACATTTACGCTTTCCGGAGATGCCACGCAGGCTACCCTGGAGTTCGACTTTAATGAGATCGATGATTGGGACGGGGAAGATTTCATCGTCTTCATCAACGATCAGGAAGTA
>PIVW01001614.1 GCA_003353825.1 Chloroflexota bacterium | reverse complement strand
TCATGTCGATGACGTCGAATGGGCCAAACGCGAAAACATCACCCTCGATATCGAGGACGTCAACCCCAACGCGTGTTACCTCGGTCGCGGCGCCAAGGGCAACCACTTCAGCGGTCGCATCGACAACGTATCGGTCTGGTCGAAGTCGCTGTTCGACACCCTTCCCCCCGATCCAAACCCAGCCGCTTTCTTACTAGACCCGATGGTGATGGATGGCACGTCGGTCATGATGCAGGCGAGGTTGTGTGTTGGGACATCCAAAATGGAAAACCAATCTGGCAGGAAAAAACGAGGAAGCGATTTTATGGCTCTCCCATCGCGTTGGGAGATCACATCTACTGTATCACTAGTAAGGGCGAAGTGTTGGTGCTCCAGGCAGGTGACACATTCAAACTGCTGGCCACCAATCCCCTGGGCGAAAAGAGCCAGGCCACTCCGGCGGTGCCCAATGGCAGACTCTATCTGAGAACACTGCCATCCTTGATCTGTATCCCCAAAACAAAG
>PIVW01001613.1 GCA_003353825.1 Chloroflexota bacterium | reverse complement strand
AAATGGGCGGTGGCATGTTGGCTCCAGGCTTCTTCGTCCTGATTCCGGGCATAGAGTGTCAGCTCCAAGCTATCGGAATCGCCTGATTGCGGTTTCAACACCGTCTGCAACCAGCGACCCTTAGCTTCCGCCAACTTCAGGGGAGCGGTGATCTGCAGATCATGTACTGTCAGTGGCTTGTCCTGTTGCAGAGCTGCGGCCAGGGCCAGTTCAACATAAGCGGCGCCCGGGAAGATCGTGTGTCCAAATACACGATGGTCGCCCGGCCACAGGGCATCCTCGGTTGAGCGATTGGGCAGCGTCACCAGCGCCTCTTTGAGCACGCCCTGATTGAAGGGTTTTGCCAGATTGATCTTGAAATGTCCCAATGCCCGGCCGATCTGATGGTCTTCATCCAGAGCCGGCGCCGCAACATTGTGATAGCTGCGCTGTAAGCTGCCCATCCGCGGCTCCCAACGTACCTTGGTCTCGGTGACCTGCTTGGTCTGCCAGTTGCGGCGTGTG
>PIVW01000802.1 GCA_003353825.1 Chloroflexota bacterium | reverse complement strand
AGAAGGCAAGGAGAGAAGGAGGATACATGATGATAAAAGATCACAGTGATCCAATGAGCACAGCGGATACAGCGGACGCGGCCCAGGCCTTGCTGGCCGAAGCGTTGCAACAAGCGCAGGACAAACCGTGGCTACTGCCGCTGCTGTTGCAGAAGGGGGAAGCATTTTTCCTACGCTTTGCCCTGCACTACGAACGGCTGAAAAGGCTCAGGCAAGGGCGCTTGCAACGCCTGCAACGCAAGCTGGGCGTATCCCTGGCAGGTGCAGCCCTGCTGCTGACCCTGAGCGGGGGCTTCGTGCCGGCCGGGGCTATGCAAGCGCCAAGCCTTTTGGCCCCAGCGACCACCCGTACGGTTGACACCCTGCTTGATGACCCTACCAAGAATGCCTGTCAACCCGCTGTGGACAATGATGACTGTTCGCTGCGAGGGGCCATCACCGGAGCCGATGCAGGCGATACCATCAACTTCGACGTCACGGGCACGATCACCTTGCAGAGTGGTTACGGCCAACTGGTGGTGGACAAGAAACTGACCATCAATGGCCCCGGCAAGGACGACTTGACCATCAGCGGCAATGACGCCACGCGGGTGTTCAATGTACAAAATAGCGGCGATCTCACGCTACAGAATGCCACCATCAGTGGTGGTTCGGCCAAATGGGGCGGCGGTATCAAAAACGATGGCACGTTGACGGTGTCGAACAGCACCCTCTCCGGCAACTCGGCCAAATATGGCGGCGGCGGTATCACCAACTATGGCACGTTGACGGTGTCGAACAGCACCCTCTCCGGCAACTCGGCCGGGGTCGGCTATGGCGGCGGCGGTATCTCCAACTTTAGCACGTTGACGGTGTCGTACAGCACCCTCTCCGGCAACTCGGCCACCTATCGCGGCGGCGGTATCTCCAACCATGGCACGTTGACGGTGTCGAACAGCACCCTCAGCGGCAACTCGGCCTACTATGATGGCGGCGGTATCTGGAACAAAGATGGCACGTTGACGGTGTCGTACAGCACCCTCTCCGGCAACTCGGCCGGCTGGGGCGGCGGTATCTACAACCTTTATGGCAGGGCGACGGTGTCGAACAGCACCCTCTCCGGCAACTCGGCCGGCTATCGCGGCGGCGGTATCTCCAACCATGGCGGCCATGGCGGCGGCATCTGGAACTATGGTGGCACGTTGACGGTGTTGTCGAACAGCACCCTCTCCGGCAACTCGGCCGACGGGTGCGGCGGCGGTATCTTCAACATTGGCATGCATAGCACGTTGACGGTGTCGTACAGCACCCTCTCCGGCAACTCGGCCGACGGGGCCTACTGGGGCGGCGGCGGCATCGGCAACTATCAAGGCACGTTGACGGTGTCGTACAGCACCCTCTCCGGCAACTCGGCCAACGACAGAGGCGGCGGCATCTACAACTATGATGGCACGTTGACGGTGTCGAACAGCACCCTCTACGGCAACTCGACCTACTCGGCCGACGGCGGCGGCATCAGCAACTATGATGGCACGTTGACGGTGTCGAACAGCACCCTCTCCGGCAACTCGGCCCGCTGGGGCGGCGGCGGTATCTACAACGATGGTGGCACGTTGACGGTGTCGTACAGCACCCTCTCCGGCAACTCGGCCTACGCCAGAGGCGGCGGTATCTACAACCATTATGGTGGCACGTTGACGGTGTCGAACAGCACCCTCTACGGCAACTCGGCCGACTTGGGCGGCGGCATCGGCAACATTAAGCAAGGCACGTTGACGGTGTCGAACAGCACCCTCTACGACAACTCGGCCAAGAAAGGCGGCGGCGGTATCTACAACGAGTATGGTAGCACGTTGACGGTGTCGAACAGCACCCTCTCCGGCAACTCGGCCAAGAAAGGCGGCGGCGGTATCTACAACTTTGGCACGTTGACGGTGTCGAACAGCCTGGTCAGTGGCAACAACGCCACTACGGTGGGCAACGAAGTGTGGAATGGCGACCAGATCACCGCCAACAGCTACAATCTCTTCGGTCACAGCGGCGAGACCGACGCGCAGGCGTTCCATGGCTTCACACCCGGCGCCACCAGCGACA
>PIVW01000250.1 GCA_003353825.1 Chloroflexota bacterium | reverse complement strand
TTTCGTCGTCACCCTCTCAAGTATCTGACTGGCCTGGAAGCACATGCAGAAAATATCGCTCGTCTACTTTAGATATTCCCTCCTGGCCTCGCTGGTGTGCGACTTTTTCTCTTTGGCGAAAAGCCCCGATCTTGCCCGTCTACTTGAGGCCTTGTTGACAGGCATTTCTGACCACACGTGGAAATAATAGTGCTCAGGAACCTGGAACAATGGCGAAATCAAATTCGCCCGCAGCGGAGCATGCAGTAGGATATTGGCCACCACTCGAATCCTCAACAACATAATAGGTGTTGTGTGCCGGATTCCCGACGCCATCATAATGCGTCCAGCCTGTTCCTTCGACAATCACGTAAGTCGCCCCCTCATCCCCTGGGCGAACATAAGGACTATCGTCCCCGCGCCAAACATTATATTGACCATAATTCCCCCAAGAAATCCTGACATCGTCGCCATTTCTAATTTCTAATTCTACCGGATTCTGTGGTGGGTGGAAATAACCCAAAAGAATTACACAACATATAGTGGCTTTTTCGATTACATACTGTATTCGGGCCAAATTGCTATACTGGAGGTGCAATTTCATGGTAAAAATGCGAAATTTCATGCGTCATGAAGTGCAAAACATCCAAAACCACAGAATCCGGCAGAACCAGAAAAGGACAAAAACCACGGGGGCCTACGCCCAAACCGCCAACTCCGGGGCCACAAGATAAAGACCAGTACAACTTCACCGATCCAGACTCTCGCATTATGAAAAACTCGACAAACAAAGGCGTCGACCAACATTACAATTCTGGCCATCGAACGTAAAGTCAGCGCCTCCACTCAAAATCAGGTCTTCAACGCTCTACTGATTCTCTATCGCCTTACGCCCGCTATCCGAGACGAGATCGAGCAATCGGAGACTTCCACTACCTCGGCACGTCAAACGCACTGTTCAGGGACACCCCCGTATATCGTAGATTTGACAACTTCAGTTTTTGAAGATAGGATCAGAACATAGGTTCGTGCCACATCTATCTGGAGACTATCACATGCCCGAGATCACCGTTGCTGTTGTACAGATGCAGCCCCAATTAGGCGATTTGGAAGCCAATCTCTATCACATGGCTGCCACCATCGAGCGGATCTGTAGTGAACAAGATACCGACCTGATCGTCTTTCCCGAACTCGCCACCACCGGCGTCGAAAACGGCGTGCGTTTTAATAGCATGGCTGAACGAATTCCGGGCCACCAATTCAATGTGCTGGCAACCAAAGCGGCTGATTTCGCCACACACGTCGTCTTTGGTTTGCCCACCAAGGAAAAAGTCGAGAGCATTTTTTACAACGCCGCCGTCGTCATTGGGCCTGACGGCGAACTGGTAGGCGAATACCGCAAGATCCACCTCAAGGGTGAGGAAAAACTGAGTTTTCGCCCAGGCTATCGCTTTAATGTCTTCGATACGGCGGTGGGCACAGTGGGCGTCATGGTCGGTTGGGATATCGCTTTTCCCGAGGCGGCACGTGCGCTGGTGCTGATGGGTGCGGAACTGATCTGCGTGCCGGCGGCCTACGAAATGCCTTTTGAGAGCGAATGGCGGGCATTTACTGTTGCACGCGCTGCCGAAAATGGTGTCTTCTTGCTGGCAGCAAATCGGGTCGGAGAGGAACCCAGCCGCCACTATTTCGGAGAAAGTTCCATCGTTGCCCCGGATGGCGCCATCCTCAGCCATATCGACGATCCCGAATCAGAAACGCCGACGCCAGGCTACGCCTTTGCCCGTATCGACACTGATGAAGTGCGACGCTACCGCGAAGAGATGCAGCTTATCATGTCTCGCTCCCCAGCCTCATACAGCCCGATTGTGAAGAAGTACTGAGAGATTCTCAAAAATGGAAATCAACATAACCCCGCCCCCTCGCATTGATCTCAGAAGTGATACCTTTACCCTGCCTACATCTGCCATGCGCCAGGCAATGGCAGCGGCCGAAGTTGGTGATGATGTCTTTGGCGAAGACCCTACCGTTAATGCACTCGAGGCCTTGGCCGCTGAACGATTGGACAAGGAGGCCGCTTTGTTCGTGAGCAGTGGTACGCAAGGAAACCTTATCAGTCTGCTCAGCCACTGCGGGCGTGGCGATGAAGCTATTATGGGCAACGAGGCGCACACATATGTTTACGAACAAGGTGGATCAGCAGCGTTGGGAGGCATACACCCCCGCACGATTCCTACGCAACCTGATGGTTCATTGCGATTACAAGATATCGAAGCTGCCATCCGTGCCGACGATGCGCACTTCCCTGCTTCACGGTTGGTCTGCCTGGAAAACACTCATAATCGAGCCGGCGGCACCTGTCTTACAGCAGATTACACCGACACTGTAGCCGACTTGGCCCATGCTCACGGCCTTAAACTGCACATCGATGGCGCTCGGATTTTCAATGCGGCCGTGACCTTAGGCGTCGATGTAAGTGATCTGGTGCGGCGTGCCGATTCGGTCACATTCTGTTTGAGCAAAGGTTTGAGCGCGCCGGTTGGGTCGGTGATATGCGGTTCAGAGACGTTTATCCGCCGAGCACATCGCGCCCGAAAAATACTAGGTGGAGGAATGCGGCAGGCCGGGGTCATTGCCGCTGCCGGGATTGTCGCCCTGGAGGAAATGGTGGATCGCCTGACCGAGGACCACATAAATGCCACACGTCTAGCCCAAGAGATCAGTACGCTCCCCGGCGTTAGCGTTGACCTCGACCTGGTACATACCAACATCCTCTATTTTGATCTCGACCATCCCCGTCTCTCGCCTGCTGAATTGACCACGGCCCTACGTAACAATGAAGTCGGCATCCTCCCCTTGGGGCCCACAAGATTACGGGCGGTCACCCATTATGGAATCGAGGCGCGCGACGTTGAAGAAGCGATCACCGCTTTCACCGCCATACTAAGCTAGTTGTTTGCCCTATCCCCAAAAACCACTGTATAATGACATGTATGCTGGGCTGATGTACCGAAGAGGTTGGAGAGAGTGTGTATCATTTTTCCGACCTGTAACGCCTTCGTAAAGTATATTGCCTGGTTGTGTCAGATCATCTGGCACCTGTTGGTCAATCCCCCAGTCGACCTTTGTATGATGCAATCGCTGCCCTGAACCTGCTTCTCCCCGTGGTGGGTAAAAGGAAAATGGATTAGCATTGGTGAGTGCATAGGCATCGACTGACCTTCAGGAGAAGGCTACATGCCGCGTCCCCTATTTGATAGCGAATATCTGTACGGTTTCCACGATCCGGGTGGGGAGCATGTCATGTTGGGCGAGGGTATACCCGGTTGGGTGTTGTTTACCACAGGGATAGGTCACGATCCCAATAATCATAGCGGCGGCAATTACAGCCAGTACGCCAATCAGGGCCTGGGCGTCATGGTAAGACTGAACAATGGCTATGGTAATTTGGGCACGATTCCCTACCAAAGTCAATATGATGAGTTTGCCAGTCGCTGCGCCAATTTCGTGCGGAGTTCAAGCGGCTGCCGCGTCTGGATTGTCGGCAATGAGATGAACCATCCCATCGAACGGCCAGGCGCTGACTGGAATTGGAACGCATCACCACCCTATCCAACCAGCGAGAGTTCGCGTGGCGAGGTCATCACACCGCAGCGCTACGCATCCTGTTATAAAAAAGTTCGGCAGGCGATTCATCGCCTTTCTGGCCACGAAAATGATCTGGTGCTCGTGGGTGGGGTGGCGCCCTGGAACATCCTTACCACTTACACAGGCAATGAAAATGGCGATTGGATCCTCTATTTCCGCCATATTCTTGAACAGATAGGTGTGGGCTCATGTGATGGCATTACGTTGCACACGTACACACATGGTACCGACGCCGACTTGATTCGCTCCTCGCGCAAAGTCGGAGACCAGCGTTTTAAGGACTATCATTGGGATTTTCGGACTTACCGTGATTTCATGAATGCCATCCCCGCTAACATGCAGCACCTGCCTGTCTATATCACTGAAACCGACCAGGGTGATGATCCCTGGCTGGATCGGAACAGCGGTTGGGTGAAAGCGGCTTATGGTGAAATCGATGACTGGAACAAACGCAAGCAGCAGAAAATCCAATCACTGATACTTTATCGTTGGCCCAAAGTCGGCAATGATCGTTGGTATATTTCAGGCAAGTCAGGCGTGATCGAAGATTTCAGGGAAGCGCTGGCCTTCGGCTACAAATGGACAACCGGACCTAAGCCTGATGACGCCGCCCTGTCCGAGCGTTGGAAACGACTACAAGCGTTGGAGGTAGAATTCGAGAAGTGGCTAACCGATTTGCAGAATGCCCGCCAATTGAAGTCCACGCTGGCCGACGAGCAAGAACAACTACGTGCCAGTGCTTCGAAGTTGGAACGTAGCGACTTCCTGCTCGAACAATTGCAATATCTGGCAGGTGAGGTTGCCAATCTAGAGAGTCAAGTTGTGGAGTTGGCCCCCATTATCATCCCGCCAGACACCACCGGCGCTCCGGACATCCAGGATGTATCGGCGCAGTTGTCTCAGCATAGCAGCAAACGCTGGGCTGTACGTAATCTGAATGTTATCAAACGCATTGTCATCCACAATACGGTGACAAGCACCGGCGCCACGCCGATACGCATTGCTGAGGTACACGTCGGCCAGGGAAAACCGGGCATCGCCTATCATTATCTAATTCAGGGCGACGGCACTATCTACGCCACGCAGCCGCAGAGCAAGGTCGTACTACAGAGCCAAAACAGCGATAAAAATTCCGCGACCAATGTCGACAGTGTGGCAGTCGCATTTGCCGGTGATTTCCGGCCTAGCAGAGATGTCGAACCCTCTGATAAGCAGAGACAGGCTGCCGCCCATCTCATCGCCTGGATCATCAGAGAACGCAATCTGACGGGCTCTCCAGAACAACTGATTTTTGGCCGCAATGAACTGGGCGAGAACGTCGGTTCGCCAGGATCGCAGTGGCTCACTGGTGTGCGCTATAAAGACAAGCTCTTGGCTGAAGTTCAGGCGTATCTGGCTGCAACGCCACCTGATATCGATGCAGAGGAATTGGCCGCATTACGCAAGCGTGTGGCAGAGTTGGAGGCGCAGGTCATCAACCTGGAATCAGAAGCCGCCAAAGTACCTCTTTTGCAGAGTGAGATCGGCGTTCTTCAGGTTACGATCAGCCAGCAGGCGGCGGAGATAGAACTGTTGCACGAGATCATCCGCCAAGGTGAGGAAAGTACCCCGGCCGGGCTGCAACCGCCAGAGATCATCGATATCGTCGATGAGTTACCCAAACATCCCACCCTGCGCCCGTATTCGAACCGAACCCAAGCGATTTCCAAACTGGTCGTGCATCATACCGATACACCCAAAGATTTTACGGTCAAAAAAATCGCCGATTACCATGTCTTTGGCAAGCGCAGCAACAAAGATGAATGGCCCGGCATCGGTTACCATTACGTGATTACCGCTGAAGGCACAATCTATTGGAGCCAACGACATGAAACGCGCTCCTATCATGTCGGATCTGGTAACAACTACTGTCTTGGCGTCAGTCTCATCGGGCGGTTTTTGCGCAGAAATTATGACGGAACTGAACAATCACCCGAGGATCAGTTACCCACACCCGCTCAAGTACAGAGTGCCAGTCATCTCATCGCTTGGTTGATGCAAGAATTGAAGGTCAATGAGATCGCCAATGTCGTTGGACATAAAGAGGTCTCTGCCACCACCTGTCCCGGCGATCAGTGGACAAAGGGGGTGGTGTGGAAAGAGACCCTCCACCAGCGCATTCAGAGTGTACATGCAGGAAAGCCGATTCCTTGTTATTTACTCTTCTGGGATCACAAGGATAGCTGGGCTTATCAGGACTGGCAGAGCGCCCAAAATTATATCGCCCATTTCCGCCCCACAGCAGGGTTTTCGCTAAGCGACGCCATGCATGCCCAGCGGGTTATTATTGTCGGGGGACACGCTGGCACAAGTGGTGAAAATGAAGCATTGCTACGCTCGGCAGGTGCAGATGTCTTTCGTTTGACCGGCGCCAATGAGTCGGCCACCAGGGCTATGCTCGATGATCTGGTGGCGAGAAATACGCCGTGGCCGGGAGCCTCCACAATGGCTTCCCAGTCCATCATGGCTGGATTCTCAATCAACGGCGGCACTGCTCAACCAGACGAGTGGACGATTCCTAAGGAAATGGAAGCGACGGCAGCAACTGCTCTACAAGTTGCCCAACCCACCAAGGTGCGTGTCGAAAGTGCTATATTCCCATCGCCTGTTGGCGAACACTCCCTCTGGTATGGCGAACGCCCAAGATTGCCAATGCCCGTAAGAGCACGATGAACAAGCTAGGCTTCTATATCGAAAATACCACAGTCAAATATCTGCGGGAATCGATTGCAGACGTTCATCCCCCCGTTATACTTATTCATGCTCAGGATAGGGGCTTGTTGCACGATATCAGGCGCGACCTATCGCCCAATACTCTGGTCATCGGGCGGATTTATAAGGAACTGGGGCAACAGGAGGCCTGGTTGGGTAGCAGTGATCCGGCAAAGTATGGCCGTGAATTCGCCGAAGATATCTTGCAGTATGATTTTGAGATGGCGAGAGAGGTTGGGGAGAACGACCGCCGTATTATCGATGGCTGGATGAGCCTGAATGAAGCGATTCGAGGTCCTGCTTCCTTTCCCGGTTATAACATCGATGACCAGTTCAAACGCCGGGCTGAGGCCTGTGATATCTTCCAGGAAGCATTTCGGGCGCGCCTTGAAGGGGAAGGGATTCCTGCTGTGGCCTTTAATTTTGCTGCGGGAAACTTTACGAAAGCTGACCACTATCTTCAGTGGTTTCCACGCACCTTGGCATCGCACACCTATCTGGGATTCCATGAGTATGGTTGGCCCGGCCTGATACCGGAACCTGGCGTTCACACAGCCGCACTCTATTACCGTACCTGTATGAATGGTATCCGTAATCAGTACGGTGACAAGCATCAGGTGATCATAACCGAGATGGGCCTGACCATGGCCTACGGGGATAGCAGTAATCCGGATGAAGGATGGTTGAATCTGAACCAACCCCGGAGTGAAGATCAATACTGGCGTTCGCTGGAATGGTACAACAGTGAGATGGTCAAAGACAGTTATGTGCTCGGCAGCTGTTTGTTTCAGGTGGGGCATAGTGGCCGGCGCTGGGAGTCATTTCGACATCTGGGTGAAGACAACTACCATGGATCTATTCAAATCACCAACCGTGTTCAGAGCCTGGGGCGTAGTTTCGTGCCCCCGGTTCCCGATCTGTCGGATACGTCCAGCCCGCCTGTAGACCCTGACCCACCCGTCGATCCAGACCCTCCGCCTTTGCCTGAGGACGCGAGTCTCGAAGATCGAGTCGACGCCCTTATTTTCGAGTTGGACAAAGCTGTAGTAGATATCGCCGACCTGCCCACAGAACTGGAGTCGCTCAAAGGCCTATTGTCACGTTTGATAACGCCCTCCCAGAACGTATCACCGGCGGGTACTCTGGCTCGCAATCTACGTTCGCGTATTAGCTCTGTGCAAACGACACTCAATAGCGTAAACACAAATGGTGAAAATGCGGCCGCTGTGCAGAGGCTTAAGGATCGCAGCGCCGTGCTAAGTTCTGAGATAGGCTCAATCGAAAACGAGGCGAGCGATGCCTCTGATGCTGCCGCAACTGTATTGGCAATCAACAACTCCCTTAGCAGCCGGTCAAACCAGGTTCAACAAACAGGCGCAATGGCGGCAGCGCTTTCCAACCTCCTCAATCAAGCCCACTCTTTGAAGTCCGATCTGCCCGGCTTGTCCTCATCCCTTTTTCCCAATGTTCAGGATATCCGACAACGTATGCCGGTGCATCTCAGCAAGCGTTATGCCAACCGCAATGTTTCTGCGATTCGCCGTGTGATCGTGCACCATACTGTGACATTTGCAGATACCGCACCAGAGGTTATCGCCAAAGCCCAGGTTCAGAACCGGGACATGCCTGGTATCAGCTATCACTACATGGTGAGCGGAGATGGCGTCATGTATTGGGTTCAATCATTGGAGATGGCAGTTGAGCAGACCCTGCAACCGCAGCTAAACAACGAGGCTGTGGCCGTTTCATTGATCGGTAATTTTACCTCCGCACCACCTTTGGATGCTCAACTCGATGGCGCCGCCGATCTCATTGCCTGGATTTTGCGTGAGTTAGACCTGGGTATCGGGCAGGTGGCGGGACGCAGCGAGCTGGAAGCAGTCAGTTCACCTGGCAGAACCTGGCTGAATGGGCCGAGGTACAAGAAAACGTTGGCCGCCAAGGTAAATGCTCGTCTCTGAATTTTTTGCTCTTCTCTAATTTGACAATGGCACATTTCTCTAGACCATCAGGTACTATATATTGTAGGTACCAGTTATTGACGCCCATATGCAGTAGGGCGACATCAATTGCCGTTCGTTAGTAACTGTGCCGGA
>PIVW01001612.1 GCA_003353825.1 Chloroflexota bacterium | reverse complement strand
ACATCACCACATACACGCTTGTGGCAATACGCCACTGATTGTTCCAAAAATCATTCCCTGATTGTCATCCGACATATACCTGTACTACATGAGAGGCTTATGTCAGACGGTCTAGGCCAAGAGCATACAACAACATGACGCGTGGGTACTCGACCCCCCGCAGCACTGGCTCAAGTTGGCGATCGCGTAGTGCAAGGGAATAACTATGGGGGTAAGATGTGGCCGATTTAGCAGGGGCGCGCCAGAACGACTTGCATGGAATGATTTACCCTTCGAAAAAAGTAACTTTTCGCCACGCTAAGTAGCACCACCATAATTGACCTATTGGAATGACCATGTCGATCGATAGGATCCATCCGATGATCTGAACCAAGACCGTAGCCTTCTTCTACACCCAAAGCCTCACCACTTGAGTGCTGGTTTGACCGTCGGAGGAGCTGTATTCGCCGAGAACGAGGCCTGTCAATATCGCTCATTTGCCATGTCGGCCGAAATCGTCTCATCC
>PIVW01000801.1 GCA_003353825.1 Chloroflexota bacterium | reverse complement strand
GATTTACCCACCAGACATTACTTTGGGTAGCCAAAGCACCAGTTGCGGGAAGCTAAACAGCAGGATGAGACCAAACAGTTGAATCATCATGAACTGCATCATGCCCAGGTAGATGTCCTTGAGATCCCAATTCGGCACGACCCCCTTCAGAAAGTAGGCTGACAAGGCCACAGGTGGGGATAGCCATGCGGTCTGCAGGTTCACCGCGATCAGAATACCAAACCAGACCATCAGGTCGTAGCGATCCAGCCCGTGGACCTCCAACGCCTCAACTGTAGGCAGCAAAATTGGCACAACGATCAGAACGATGGGTACCCACTCCAGTGGCCATCCGAGCAGGAATATTAATGCCATGATCACTATCAGTATCAAGTAAGGCGACATGTCGAGGCCAAGTAGCAGCTCAGTCATCATCTTTGGCGTGCCCAGGGCACTGAATTCGGCTCCAAAGAAGTTCGATGCGGCAACCAGGAACATAATCAAAACCGTGATCTCCAGGGCTTTGATTAGACTGTCAAAGAAACTGGGAATGGTGAATTTGCCGTAAACGAGAGATAACAGGATGGCACCAAAAGCGCCCATCGCTGCTGCTTCTGCAGGTGTTGCCAGGCCAAGGAGAATCGACCCTAAAGCAAAAGAAATCAGGATTGTGGGCGGCATGAGCCCCGCAAAGAACTCATCCCAGAGATCAGCAAAATAGAAATCACTGTCTGCCGCCGCGCTATAAATCGGCCGTCCTAGATACGCCAGAAGCAGGGTGAATGTGGCAAAGGTTATCGACCAGACCGGCAGGCTACCGTCCTCGCCCATATTCGTAACAATCATATAGAAGTGGAAGATCACCGTGAGCGGAAGCACGATCCTGAGTACATTCAAACGCCGGTATGCGGCATAGGCGACTGCACAGGTAATGACCAAAACAATCAAGCCGCCAAAAGGAATCACACCGCCAAAAGTACCACCCATGGCAAGGCCAAAGACTCGGCAAACAGTCAAAACACCCAGACAGATCAGCGCGACCTCAGCGCCGTAATATGCGGACGTTTTGGGTTGGTCCTCTTCTGACAAAATTGGCCCCAGGTCCGGATTCAGCCAGCAGCGTCCAAGCGTGTAGAGCAAGTAAAGGGTAGCCAGCAGGGCGCCGGGAATAAAGGCTCCACGGAAGAGGTCGAGAGTTGAAACTTCGAGAACAGGTCCCATGACGATCAGCATAATTGAGGGTGGAATCAGAATCCCCAATGTGCCTCCCGCGGTGATGGTTCCGGCCGCTAGCTTGACGTCATAGCCGGATCTGGTCATGGTCGCGCCAGCCATGATCCCAAGCAAAGTCACAGAAGCGCCCACAATGCCAGTGGCTGCTGCAAAAATCGTGGATACGATCAGCACGGCGATGAACAACGCACCGCGAACGCGCGACATGATCATCTGGATCGACGCAAACAGCCGATCCATCAAGCCCGCCGCTTCCATCACGATCCCCATCAGTACAAAAAGCGGCACCGCCATGAGCTGATCGTTCAACATGGTTGAGTTTGTGTTCAGGGTCATCAACAGTGTGGTCAACTTGAAGTTAGCGCCCCAAATACCGAAGACAAAGGCAAGGAAGATCAACGTGAACGCAATTGGAAAACCGATAAAGATCACAAAGAGCATTGCTCCCAGCATGATCAGTCCAATGGTAGCTTTGTCCATGTTCGGTCGGGCAGACATGAGGTCAGAAAACGCTTCGCCACCGGGGACCATACTCGGTTGGAACACCGCCAGAACGAGCCAGATCAAAGCGATTACATAGACAGGCAAGGCCCGTACGAACAAACGCTCTCGCTCTTTACCCATTTTGTGAAATGCGCGGAAAATTTCAGGGAGGCCTTGCAGCATCAAGAGGAAGGCACCAACTGGCATCGCCAGGCGTGCGGGCCACAAAAGTGGTCCCCAGGCACTGTCGACCTGCATGGTTTCACCTCTTGAAAAGGCGAGCCACCAGAAGTCTGAGGCGATAACGGTAAAGAAGATCATCGAAGGCATAAAGAACAGGAGGTACAGTGTTGCCTCCACTGTCGCCTGTGTCTTTGCCGACC
>PIVW01000249.1 GCA_003353825.1 Chloroflexota bacterium | reverse complement strand
CACAACCCTCCGACAATATTATCTCTTTCCAGGCCGCCAAGCACAAGCGCGTACAGCCTATCTTCAACACAAATCAGCAGGTCGCCTGAGCACGCTCTAACTCAAAAAGGACACACCCGTTTCAGTTGGCGGTGGCTGAGAGGATTGGAGCGCACGTAATGCTCCTTTTGCGATGTCGGCATTAATAGTCTGCAAGGCAGCGATAGCATAGGTCAAGAAGCGGGTCAGGTCGTTGTCCCCTTCGTCCAGCGAGAGCCAGGCGACGCGAACCTTGGGATCGAGCCGTTCCCGATCAACGTTCCACCCACTCAGAAGCGTGGTCTTACCGAAACCGGCTGGGGCAGAGACGAGGATTAGCTTATGGTGTAGGGCTTCGTTCAGTTGTAATGTCAGGCGTGGGCGCGCGACCACACTAGGGCGAATAGGTGGAATGAAGAATTTGGTGGTCAGCAGAGATGTGGACATGGTATAATTTCCTGGTCGGCTTTGGCAGAATAGGCAGATGAAACCGCACATGTCACCACGCCAATCTTATCACGTTTTCCGCCAGCAGGGGATTGCTTCGTCGCCCGACCGCAAGTTGCCCCTCACAATGACACCTGTAGAGTTACAATGTTCTAACCCTATCAATCCTTCATTTTACATCTTTGCTCCTAATGTTCGAGTCTGCTACAATCGTTTTACGACCTAACTTGACTTAACTATGATTGAGGCGGCGTATGGATCTGGCAACTGCACGTGACCTTTCCCTGATATGGCTGGCATTTTTGGGTATCATTTTGACGTTGGTACCGGCTGCGGCTTTTTATTTTTCGATTCGAGGCATGAATGTCGGCACGAAGTGGCTGAGAAAAATCGGTTTGCCGGAAGCGCAAAAGTACACGCGTTTGATGGCAGATAAGACGAATGAATACACTTCCAAGGTAACGGATCCCATCAGCAAAGTAGAGACGGCCGCAACTCAGGCCAAGAGCACTGTATCATCAGTACCCACCGTCTTGCGCCGCCGCCGACAAAGGAGCGACCATGCTAATTAACCGCACCCGCATACTCATCGCCGGGACGTTGTTGGGCGCCATTATTGGTCTAACCATCGCCTGGGTGGCCTCAGATGCCGAATCCGAACAGGAACTACTGCTGGCAGAGGGCAAGGAAGTGAAGGTCAGACCCCGAGCCAAAGACTGGATAACACTCAGTGTCGCGGCGATCACACTCGTCCGCCAACTGTCCGACATGCTCGAACCCAGGACTTGAAAATTCCGGCATGGTTCATTCTGCCGAGTTTGCGTCTTTGCAAATCCAAGTTTGCGCTTGCGAACAGAACCAAAGATCAATGACTAAAGATTGAGGATTCTTCTGCCGATCGTCCTTAATCTTCAATCTTCAATCTTCAATCTTTGATCTTTAATCCTCAAAACATCAATTTGTAACGATGTGGGACGCTGATTCTGAACCACGCCAAATTACTCTAATTGCTATTCTGCGTGCTGTGTAACACCTCGAGTTCGTTGCCCACCACGCATTTTTGTTGTCGTTTTTTAACACACACATTGGAGGACACACCGATGGCTAAGATAGGCACAGCGGAGCGACCGTTGCGCGTGGCCATTATCGGCGCGGGGCCATCTGGTTTTTATGCTGCCCAGACGCTGCTAAAACAGAAAGAAGTCGATGTCGATGTCGATTTTTTCGATCATCTGCCCGCGCCTTATGGCCTAGTGCGATACGGGGTGGCGCCCGACCATCAAAAAATCAAATCAGTGACCAGGCTATACGAACGGATTGCATCCGATACGCGTGTGCGCTTCTTCGGCAATGTCACCTTTGGGGAGGACGTGACCCACGCCGATATCAGGGAGCATTACGATCAGGTTATTTATGCCGTGGGTACACAATCTGACCGCCATCTCGATATTCCGGGAGAGGATCTGATTGGTAGCTTTCCTGCCACCGAGTTTGTGGCCTGGTACAATGGCCACCCTGACTACCGAGATTACGAATTCGATCTGAGTATGAAAAGCGTGGCTGTCATCGGTGTGGGCAATGTGGCGATGGATGTGGCCCGTATCTTGGCTTTGTCGCCGGCCGAACTAGAACAAACTGATATTGCCGATTACGCATTGGAGGCACTGAGAGAAAGTCAGGTCCAGGATATCTACATCGTCGCTCGCCGTGGTCCGGCTCAGGTTAAATTTACCAATCCCGAGCTACGCGAACTGGCCGAGCTAGAAGTGACGGACGTGATCATCGATGCGGCGGAACTGCTGCTGGATGAACGCAGCGCCGCAGCCGTGGCCGACAATCGAGAAGCACAAACCAACCTGGAGATCATGCAGCACTATGCTGATCTCGACCCGACCGGCCACCCTAAACGCATTCACTTTCTATTCTTGCGCTCACCCGTCGAGGTTCTGGGTAATGATGCCGGTGAGGTAGTTGGCGTTCGTCTCGAAAAAAATGTACTGCGACCCACCGAAACCGGATATCTGAATTCACATGGTACAGGCGAATTCGAAGCACTAGAAATAGGCATCATCGCCCGTTCCATCGGTTATCGTGGCGAGCCCCTCCCCGGTGTACCGTTCCACGAACGCTGGGGGATTATCTCGAACAGCAATGGACGGGTGAGTGAGTACGAAAGTGGCGAAATCGTTCCCCAGGAATATGTGGTTGGCTGGGCAAAGCGTGGCCCCAGCGGTATCATCGGCACTAACAAACCGGACGCCGTAGCAACGGTGCGCTTGCTGTTGGAGGATATCCCTGCGCTGCAGGCGGTCGATGATGCTCACGCCGACTCCTACGCTATTGTCGAACTGCTCAAAAAACGGGACGTCCGTTATGTGTCTTGGGACGAATGGCTGTTGATCAATCAGGCCGAAGTGCAGGCAGGCCAACGACTGGGACGGCCACGTGTCAAGTTCACATCGGTTCCCGACATGATCCGGGCAGTGGATGCAGCCATCATCGCCCAGACCAAGGATGTTCTGATCATCGGTGGTGGTCCGGCCGGGCTCTATTCTGCTTTTTATGCTGGATTACGCGGCCTGAAGGCACGGGTGTTAGAGGCGCTGCCAGAAGTGGGGGGACAACTCTCGACACTCTATCCCGACATGGATATCTACGATGTGCCCGGCTTCGTAAAAATCGGTGCACAAGATCTGGCTACCTCACTAAAACATCAGGCCGAACGCTTCGGCGACGATGTAGACATTTGCCTGAGGTGTCAGGCGGAATCTATCGAACGTGAAGATGGGGTCTTCATCGTCCACGATAGCCAGGGCAACACGCACCGTACCCGCAGTCTGATCATCGCCACCGGCATTGGCGCTATCAAACCCATCACCATCGATATCCCAAGTGTAAGACGGCTACGAGACAAAGGTGTCAACTACTTCCCCCACGACAAAAGCGTTTTTCGAGGCAAAAAGGTGCTGGTTGTGGGTGGAGGGGACAGTGCCGTGTTGTGGGCGCTCAATCTCAAAGACTGGGCCGCTGAAGTAACCCTTATCCACCGTTCCGATACTTTCCGGGCGGCGAAGGCAAACGTGGCAGAACTGTTGCACGATAGTGTCAGGGTCCTGACCTTCCATGAGTTGAAAGATGTGAAAGGCAAGCAGCAAGTAGAGCAGGCCATCATCGTCGACACTCAAAGTGGTGATGAAACCACGCTGGCGGTGGACGCTGTGATCCTGAACTTTGGCTTCCGAACGGATAAGAGCTTTATCGAAGGGCTAAGCCTGGAAATCGATAATAAGCACGTGCTTGTCGATGGCTTCGGTCGAACCAATCAGCCTGGCATCTATGCCGTAGGCGACGCCACCCAACCTGTAAGTGGCGCCAACCTCAAGCTGATTACCACGGCAGTGAGTCAGGCAGCAGTGGCAGTGAACCATGTTTGCCACGAGTTGTATCCCGAAAAGAGCTTGATCCCGCCCCACAGTTCGACGATGCGGTTGTAGACGCGGGTTCGTGTTGCGTTTTTCGTGATACGGATCGACACTCTGATACCCACCTCAACAACGTTCTCCATCGATCCACAACAAGCTGTAATAACCAATGGTGTGAAATTAACATCGAGCTCTCCTAAACTGGAGGTAGAAACTCCCAGTACTGGACGGAAGTCATGTGAAGTTATGAGCAACTAGTGCTCGTTTATTAAGAATGTGTACAACTTCTTTATTAAATGGACGATGCAAATAGTTTCCCAACGTTATCAACCAATGTTTAGATATTTCCCAAAATAAGGCAAGACCATCGTTTATCGTCGTCAAAAATCGAGCCACAGCCAATACGGACGGTACAGGCGAAACTTGTGCACCTTCCCCACCCTCTGCTGATTCCCATTCAGCTTCAATATCTTCTTGTGTAGGTGGTTCGTAGCCATCTGCTAACAAACACTCTTCCTTAAGATATAAATGAAGTATTGTCGTTAATAACATTCCTAAAAAGTAATTCTCGATCCCCACGAAATACACGCTTATTTCCTTCATTCCCACTACTGTATGCTTGAAATGTCTAAATATCAATTTATTTTCAGTACAGTCAAAATCGATCAAACGAATAAGCGGGATGCAACAGAAATCACTGATTTATCCATGGTTCATCATAGCAAAGAAATTATGTATTCTATAAATAATAAAGAATTCAGAAAAATAAGCAACTTTGGCAGGAAATTATTCGATTCATTCAGAATAATCCGTCCAGTACTGGATGAATTCAGCCTTTGAACTAGCACCATTGGTTAAATAAGCACATAAGCGCAAGAATCGGGTGGAAACCGGCGTGCGGATGGCCTAAAATGATAGAGAAATTCAAAAAACTTCAGGAGTAAAATCAGTCATGTCTAACGATTACGAACGCGTGGAAGCCGCCATCCATTACCTGGAATCTCACTTCAAGGATCAACCGACATTGGATGATCTCGCCGCTTATCTGCATCTCAGCCCGTATCATTTACAGCGATTGTTCAAACGTTGGTCCGGTATCAGCCCCAAGCGTTTTGTACAGTTCTTGACCATCGACTACGCTCGCCAATTGCTCGACGAAGCGCATAGCGTCCTCGATACAGCCTACGAGACCGGTCTCTCTAGCCCCAGCCGCTTACACGATCTCTTTATCAACGTCGATGCCATGACGCCGGGCGAATACAAACAACAGGGCCAGGGTCTAGACATCACCTACGGGTTCCACGATACACCTTTTGGGATATGCCTGGTGGCCATAACAGACCGCGGCATCTGTGACTTGAATTTCGTGGCGTCGGACCAAACTGATATGGCGGTGGAGGCACTGGCACAGCGGTGGCGAGCGGCGAAGATCAACGAGCAGCCCCAACATACACAGGCAACTATCGATATTGTGTTTCCGAGCGATCCTGCTGCAGGAAAGCGACAGATCAGTCTTTTGTTGGCAGGCACTAATTTTCAGATCAAAGTCTGGGAAGCGTTGCTAAATATCCCCTTTGGCTCTGCCTGGTCTTATCAGGATGTTGCCGAGTCTATGGGAAGACCCTCTGCTGTTCGAGCGGCGGCCAGTGCTGTCGCCAACAACTCTATCGCCTATCTGATCCCTTGCCATCGTGTGCTACGCAAAAATGGTGATACCGGGAAATACCGTTGGAACCGGGACCGCAAAAGAGCGATGTTGGGTTGGGAAGCTGCTAGGCGGGAGCAGCCATCTTTTTATTGTCCGACCCCCTCATAGGTAACTGCCCGGTCCCCCTCAAGATCCGCACTCGTATAGATGAGATTGCCGATCGAGATGATGGCATCACTGCTAGTAGAAACCACCGCACTTCCATTGAAGGGATTTGGGAAATTACTCAGATCCCCTGTATTGATCCCGATGGCTTGTTTAGATTGTAATGTCGACTTGACAGGGCCATAAACCTTAGTGCCCCAAGCATCGTAGTAATGGGTCTGTACAGTCACTGGGCTAGAACTAACATTCATGGCATTGACGGCAGAGCGGCTACCATTTGAATAGATCTGTTTGGGTAGAACAACTACGCTTTTAGCATCTTCAGGTCCTAAGAGCGAGTAGGTGCCGGCACGATTGGCGGCGACCCAGATGGTGTTGACCACACCCACCAATGGTTGATTCGAACTTACAGACACCGTCCCATCCCAACAGTTACCCAAAACATTGAACAGATAAGAATAAAACTGATTATCTCTCCACCCTCCGCCACGGGTGTTATAGCCATGTGAGCTCTTAGCGGGAATGTAGTCGGTAAAGCTCATGTCGGTTGTACAACTGGCATTGGCAGGGCGATGGGTGAAAGTGAGATTGACCTTCGCTGTGGTGGATGAGAGATTCTGTAACCGCACTGCTGACAACATGGTCCAGCTACCGTTGGTAAGCACACGGAAGATCGAAGGTCCATACAATTCGGTTCGCCCCGTTGAGACTGCGCTGTATTGGCTGGCCCGACCAGGCGAGCCACCGGTGTACTAGGTGGTTTCTGCGGTGACGGCGATGGGCTGACTTGCCGAAAGCACGACCCCGCCATCCTCAAAGCTGGCGGCGCAGACATTGGCCGGGACATCAGCGCAGTCATTGGGATCAAATGTATATTGTCTGCCGCCGCCCAATATGTGATTGTGTGTACCAAGTGCAGTGCCATTCTCCTCGTAGTAACTCATCGATACGGTCGTGGCATTTACACTAGTGTTCAGGACAGAAAAACGACTGTCTATATTGGGGTCTTTATAGAATGCCGGTAGATAGGCCAAGGTTGCCGGCGATTTGATACCGGTATAGGCTGAGGCAAGGTTACCTTCGGCGTGGGTCGATTCCACGATGACCGCTGCATCCTCCTCATGATAGACGCTTGCAGAACCGGCAAAGGTGTCTGCTACTCCCCATATTGGGTTCGTATCAAAAATATCATCAGCGGCAACGGACAAAGTGCCGTTAGCAGGTGTGGTAGCCTGTGTACGGGAATCAATGATGCGACCATCGGGGTCAGCGTAAAGCAGGCTGATCTGCGCAGAGGTATTGCCATTGCGAGCGATAACATCTGAGGTCCAGCCCTTCGCATTATCCATCCACTCATCACGCTCATCAGGCACATCAGGCAAAGCAATGCTATTATAGGGGTGGTAAGTGGCTATTGAATAGTTCCATTCGATGTATCCTTTTTCGAAATCACGGCGAATGCCCGAACCTAAGGAATACTCGTCACTGACGGGCGAGCCCGGCTGTCCAGACAAATACTCCCATTCAGTGCCAATAGCGCCAGTAGCGCCATTCGCGTCGAGTTCAAAGGGTCCAACCGCGTTATGGTTTTGATCGCGATAGCCCATGGGGATTGGGGCATTGCTGCGCCACCAGTCATTGGTACGGTACAAAGGTACATTCCATGGATCCGTCCACCAATCTCCCTGCCAACCATAGGGATCGAGTATAGTACCCCACTCACCATTGTAACGAGTCTCAAAGTGCAAGTGAGCCAAACCCGTCCCAGAGTCACTACTCAGGGCGATCTGTGTACCCCTGTTGTGTGACGTGTTATTACTAATTCTAGTATCTCTGTCGACATGCAAATATTTAGACCAGTAGTCGCTACCATGGTCGGTAACAACCGCATATGTTTGACTGCTACTGTATGTATAGCGGTATGATGTGCCGGCTGCGGCAGCAGCTACAGGAGTGTTCATAGGAAATCCGTAGTCAATGCCAGGGTGTCCATCATACCAGATCTGCCGTCCACCACAACCCGATTCGGTGTAATATCCGCATACCTTCATGCCACCAGACCAATAGCATAGGGAAATATCTGCACAGCCATTGTTTTCTAGGCCTCTCTCCGTAGTGTATATTGTCAGATCATCGTCTACAGTGTAGTTAGGATTTGTATGGTCCATATACGAAGTCAGTTCAAAACGGCCAGCGCCAGGATAAGAGAACCGTGGTTCACCACCCCCTTGTGCGTACACAGGTATTGGCGATTCAGTCGAAGCCGCGAATATGATGAGTGCTAAGAACACACATACAAGGGTTATGATATAGCGTTTCATGGCAACCTCCTAAGGGCCGTGAATATGATGAGCGCTAAGAGCACACATACTAAGGGTTATGATATAGCGTTTCATGGCAACCTCCTAAGGGACGATTCCAAATGAGCGGGGCATCATATGACTATCAAATGTCAATTGCTGTAGATCGCTGCCATCCGTATTGATCATGTAGACATTTGGGGAATTGCTCGAATTTGACATCATAAAGACTATGGCGGAACCATCTGGTGTCAGAACAGGAGACCAAACAGATCCGTTAGTCAGATCAAATAGTGGCTGACTGGAGTTCGAAGATACCACCCAAATATCGCTTAGCCACTTTGAAGGATCAAAATCAGCTGCACTCTCAGAAGGGTAGCACCGCAGTTGAACTGGGAGTATGACGAAACTTGACGGAAACGGGTTCATGAGCAAACCTTTCTGAAAATCGCCACATCATCAGAGAGGTCATCATGAACCCGCAAGAGCA
>PIVW01000248.1 GCA_003353825.1 Chloroflexota bacterium | reverse complement strand
CCCAACATCACCATCAACTTTGACCCCACCAACCCGCCTGAATACAACGCCGTACTGCGCACGCAACTGGAAGGCGGCACTGCCCCCGACCTCTTCTACCTGCGCTCCTTCTCCACCTCCCGCCAGCTTTTCGAAGAGGGATTCCTGGAGCCGTTGGATGACATTGGCGTGCTGAAAGATAGCTTCACAGCCGCAGGTATCGCGCCTTGGGCGACTGACGAGGGAATGCCTTACGGCGTTCCCTTTATTGCCGTCTCGCATGGCATCTATTACAACCAGGACCTATTTGATGAGCTAGGCTTGAGTGAGCCGACCTCCTGGGAAGAGCTGCTGACAACTGCACAGGCTTTGCAAGATGCCGGTTACGACGCCTTCGCCAATGCATCTGGTGACGAATGGACCATCGCCGAGATCGTCTTTATGAACCTGGCTCCCAACTTCATCGGTGGGCGCGAAGGTCGCTTGGCCTATCTCAACGGCGAGCGCTGCTTCAACGACGAGAACGCTGTCGCTGCCTTCCAGGCCGTGGCCGATCTCGCTCCCTACCTGCCCGACGGCCAGGAAGCGTTGACCTACTACGACAGCCAGCAGTTGTTCCTCCTGGGCGAGGCCGGCATGTGGATGGGTGGCTCCTGGGACATCCCCTTCTTTGAGTCGGAAGCTACTGACTTCAACTGGAGCGTCTTCGCCATACCCGCGCCCGAAGGTCAAGACGAACATGTCACCTTCCATCTCGATGCCGGCATGGGCATGAACACTGCATCCGAGAACAAAGAAGCGGCCAAGCTCTTCCTGGAATGGATGGCTTCCGACGAACTGGCGCAGTTGCTGGCCAACGAACTGCCCGGCTTCTTCCCCATCCATATCAACGCCCCTGCCGTAGACAATGAGCATGCCAACACCTTCCTGGGCTTGAATGAGGGCCGAGGCTTGGATGTGCGCTGGGCCTGGCCGGTGCTGTTGGATGGATCTCCTGATGGCTACTCCCTGATGCAGAGCGGTGCCGTCGATATCGTCAATGGCAACGCCACCTCGCAAGAGGCTGCCGATGCCCTGCAAGAGGGCCTGGCCCAGTGGCTCGAAGCCGCCCAGAACTGCGCCCAATAACATTGATACTGGCGATTTCCGCACGCAGGCAGTCGTCACAACAACAACGCTCACGAACCTGCGGGGTTCGCACGGATCCCGCAGGTTCGTGAGCGAACCCCCAGGTTCGACCTTACGGGAGTCAGGGATGAGCATTATCATAGCGAAGACAGATGAAGAAAAACGGCGGCGTACGTGGTTACTTTTTTTGTTGCCCGCTCTGTTCGTCTACATCGCCTTTATGGCCTTTCCTTTAGTCAATTCCATGCGCCTCAGCCTGTACACGGGCCAGGGCCTGTCCCCCGATCGATTTGTGGGGTTTGCGAACTATGTCGAGCTATTTTCAAACCCCTTGTGGCGGGATAGATTCTTCAATGCCATTGCTAACACCTTTATCTTTTTTGCCGTCCACATGCTGGTGCAAAATACATTGGGCCTGCTCTTCGCCACCTTACTGGCTTCCCCATTGAAAGGGGGCAGTATTTATCGCACCATCATCTTTGTGCCCGCCACACTGGCCATCGTCGTTACCGGTTTTCTCTGGAGCCTGATCCTCAACCCGCGTTGGGGCGCGGTCAATAAGTTGTTGGAGGCGATCGGTCTGGAAGTGCTGGCCCGACCCTGGCTGGGTGACCCTGCCTTGGCCCTTATCGTCATCTCGCTGGTCTCCTCGTGGCAATGGGTGGGGCTGCCGACGATGATGTTCCTGGCCGGGTTGATGGGCATCCCTGACGAACTGCTAGAGGCTGCACGCATCGACGGTGCATCCGCCTGGCAGTCATTTTGGCGAATCAAGATCCCCCTCCTGCTACCGGTCATTGGCATTGTTTCTGTCCTCACCTTTGTCGGCAATTTCAATGCCTTCGACGTTATCTTTGCCATGGCAGGCTCTCGGGGCGAACCTGGCTACGCCACAGACCTTCTGGGAACGTTTTTCTATCGTACGGCCATTGCCGGTGAACACCCTGTTGCGCAACCGGACATGGGCATTGGCGCCGCGGTGGCCACGGTTACGTTCCTGATTTTGTTTGTTGGCGTTTCCTTATGGCTGGTCTCATCTCGCCGCCAGAGCTACGAGCTGTAGGAAAGGAGCGACTGTCATGCAACGCTTGAAACTATCGAAGCTCGCCACCTACATGATCCTGACCGCGTGGGCGCTGGTGGTACTATTCCCCTTGTGGACGATGCTGGTCAATTCCATAAAGCCCAAACGAGACATCTTCCGCAATCCCTTCAACTTCCCCACCACCTTCAGCTTTGAAGGCTATCAGGCCGCCTGGACCGACGGCCGTTTCGATCTCTATTTCCGCAACAGCATCGTAATCACGGTCATATCGCTGGTACTGATCTTATTCCTCGGCTCCCTGGCCGCGTACGCCCTGGCCAATTGGCGATCGCGCTTCGCCACCATCATCTATATCTTTTTCATCGCCGGCCTTATGGTGCCGATCCGTCTCGGAACCATCAACATCTTTCAGATTATTCGCTCGCTCGGACTGGTTGACTCGTTGTTCTCACTCCTGCCCGTCTACGTGGCTATGGGCCTGCCTATCGCCACCTTTGTCCTCACTGCCTTCATCCGCGCCATACCAGGCGATCTGACCGACGCCGCCCGCGTCGATGGCGCTTCGGAATGGCGGATCTATTGGTCGCTTATGCTGCCTTTGATCAGACCTGCTCTGGCCACGGTGGCCATCTTCAACCTGATTCCAGTCTGGAATGATCTATGGTTTCCTCTCATCTTCATTCGGGCTGAGGAGAGTCGCACGGTCATGCTCGGTGTGTCCCTCTTATTTGGCCAATATCAGACCGATTGGAACCGTATTCTCAGCGCTCTCTCGCTGTCGGGCATCCCTCTATTGATCCTCTATCTGCTCATGTCCAAACAATTCATCAAGGGCCTGACTGCCGGCGCCGTCAAAGGCTAATCGCATCTCTTTTGTTTGCGAGGCGCAAGCCAATGACTATACAAACAACTATCATGACCCCCGAACAAATCGAATCACTCATTGCAATCTATGGCGGCGGCTTGTTGCAAGACACACTGCCGTTTTGGATCCCTCGCTGTGTTGATGAAACGTACGGCGGATTTGTGTTTGCCTGTGACCGGGACGGTAGCCTGCTCGATACTGACAAGGGCATGTGGCAGCAAGGTCGATTTACGTGGCTGCTGGCGACGTTGTACAATCAGGTTGAGCCACAAGAGGAGTGGTTGACACTGGCTAAACATGGCATCGATTTTCTACGTAAGTATGGCTTCGATAGCGATGGGCGCATGTTCTTTCAAGTGACAAGGGATGGGCGACCCATCCGTAAACGCCGCTACATTTTCACCGAGACCTTTGGAGCAGCGGCTCTGGCCGCCTATGCCCAGGCCAGCGGTGATGGCCAGGCCTTGCAAGAGGCGATAGAGTTATTTGATCTCATCGTTCGTTATCTGACCACCCCTGGCCTGGTCCCCCCGAAATTTACTGACGTGCGGCCAGGTAAGGCGCTGGCGATCTCCATGATTATGATCGTCACCTCCCAAATACTGCGCGAGGCAGTACCTGATCCGACCCTGTACAATGAATGGATCGACCGCAGTATCGCCGAAATCGAACGGGATTTTATGAAACCCGAATTCAAGTCAGTACTAGAGACGGTGGGGCCGAACGGCGAATTCTACGACCATTTCGATGGGCGTATGATGAACCCTGGTCATGCTATCGAAGCAGCATGGTTCATTATGCAAGAGGCCAAACACCGTGGCAACGATCCCTCCCTAATTGACCTGGGCGCCACCATCCTCGATTGGATGTGGGAATGGGGTTGGGATAAGGAACATGGCGGGATTATCTATTTTCTGGACGTGATGGGCAAGCCGGTGCAAGAATATTGGCACGATATGAAATTCTGGTGGCCACAGAATGAAGCTATCATCGCTACCCTTATGGCCTATCAGCTTACAGGCGACGAGAAATACGCCCGATGGCATCAGATGATTCATGACTGGACCTACAACCTCATGCCTGATCCCGAATATGGTGAATGGTTCGGCTATTTCCATCGCGATGGACGCCTATCCTCCACCCTCAAGGGCAATCTCTGGAAAGGTCCGTTTCACATGCCGCGCATGCAATTGGTTTGCTGGCAGATCTTGGAGGAAATGAAGGCCGCGCGGCAGAGATGATCAGACCGGGTAACAAACAGCTACTTATCTTTCATCACCCGACGGTTGGCTTTCTTATCTTCGATGGCCTGCTGATAAACAGCTAATACTTTTTCGGTTTGAACTATGATATCGAAACTGTTGGCTTTCTGTATAGCCTCCTGCTGGAGGCGAGGATACAGGACTTCGTCATTTAATACATCCAATGTTGCTTGTGCTAACTCAGCACTGTCATTTTGGGTGAGTAAGCCCTGAACATCATGCTCGATTTCATCACTGGTGCCGGTGGCTGCGACGGCTACGATCGGTATGCCGGCAGCCATCGCCTCCATTGTAACAAGGCCCTGTGTTTCTGTAACCGGGGCAAAGCAAAACAGATCTGAGGCTTTGAGATAAATGGGGACATCCTCGAATGGCACAGTGCCCATAAAGTTGACTCTATCAGAGATGCCCTGGTCTTTGGCGAAGGACTCGAGATCCGAACGTTGTGCTCCATCTCCAAGTAGCACCAGACGTACATCTGGCCGCTCTTTTATGACCTCAGCTACAGCCTGAAGCAAGGTGAGCCAGTTTTTCTCTTTGGCCAACCGCCCAACCGAGATCAGTACGGTATCGTCGACCCAGCCCTGGTTCCTGCGCATAGTCTCGCCGTCGGCCTCTCAGTAGAGCGAGAGATCGATGCCGGTGGGGATGGTGGTCACCCGTTGGCTGTAGCCTGCTTCGGCCAGCATGTCGCGGATGCTATTGCTGGGCGTGATGATGTGCTGGCAACGTTCCATATAGCGTGTGACTTCGCGTGTAATGATTTCCTTGACCCAGTTTTGGCTGAAAGGCAGGTAATGGCTGTATTCGTCGTAACGGGTATGAAAGGTGAAGACCAACGGCAGATCATAGTTCTTGGCCTTTTGCGCGGCGGCATCACCGAGATTAGATGGGTGGTTGCTGTGAATGACGTCGACCTTGAGCGAGGGAAAGAGTGTGTTGATGAAATGCGATACCGGTATCGCCGCTGAATAGTCGACTGTGGGGATCTTGAATGCCGGAAAACGAAAAATGAAGGCTTCTTCATCCTCGTAGTGACGTGTATCCTGTGCAAAGATGAAAACATTATGTCCGAGGCTGGTGAGCGCGTCTCGGAAGCTGCTGACCGATTTGACGACGCCATTGACATTTGGTTTATAGGTATTGGTAAAGTGGGCGATATGCATGTGCTTTCCTGTTTTTGTGGTTCCTGGCACCGGATAGAAGTCGATCGATTTCATCATACCAAAGATTGCCAAGAAAATGTAGTTGCAGCAAAGGAATGGTTGGAATACCTTGTTGGATCTCGGAAGGGATTTGAGACCGGTAAGCAGGCTGGTTGTCAATCGAATCGAAGTGATCTAGACTCATCAATCCATGTGGGCCCCCATGACATCGTCCACCGTACACTTCGCTATCGCCGTCTAGACGTCCACCGTCGCGCAATCATTGTACGGCGACACGTCATCAGCCAGTTCTTATCGTTGGCCCACCGCCCCAACGTTCGCAGTTCTCTGTGATGAACATATTGTTTCAACTTATACTCGACTTTAGTAGGGAGATTACACATGCAATATCGTCGCTTGATAGTAGGACTCATTGTCATCGCCGGCCTGATCCTCGGCGGACGTGCCTATTTGCAGGCGACAGAGAGTACGCCTGCACAAGAATTGATAGAGGCGTGGCACAACGTGCAGGATTCCGGAGCGTACAGTTTTGACGCGCGGATCAAGAACTCGCTCGGTCCGCAGGCATCGCTGATGAACGCGGGACGCGAGAGCAAGATCACGCAGATGCATATGGCGGGCGCCGTCAATGTGCCCGCCGAGAGCATGCAGTTGGAATTGCGCACTAATGGCGGCAGCGTCTTGGCGCCGGAAACGGGATTGGAGATCAAGGTCGAAGGCGATCACGTCTACAGGCGCATTGGCGCCGGAGCTTGGGAAGAGATCGAGAACTTCACCGGGGTCTTGGCGCCGGGCGGTGACTTCACCGGTTATCTGCAGGCGGCGGAGAATGTCGAGCGCTTTGGTCCCGAAGTGCGTAGCACGGTCGCTGGCGACATTTTGGTCAGGCGCTATGTGTTTGATATTTCGGGTCGTCAGCTTGCCATCAACCTGCGTGGCCAAATGTAGGAGCAAGCGATCAGCCAAGGATTGCCGTCCAGCATCGTGCTGGAGCTGCCCAAGGTCTACGTCGATATGACAGGGCGCGGTGAACTCTGGGTCGGCGCCAACGGATTTCCATTACGCCAACAGATGACATTGAACTTCCCCGAACGGGAAGACAACTATCTCCCGTCGACCGACATCCAGGCTGATTTCTTCGATTTTGCGCCGCTGCCCACCCTGGGCCTCCTGGGCCGAGCCGGAGGGATGCTTGCCTCTGCGTTGGGGGCTGCAACGCAGTCCGGCAGCATCCTCGCGATGTTAACTGTGCTCCTGAGCGCCGTGTTTGCAGCGGCGCTGGTGCTCAACCGGCGAGCAAGAGTGGTTTATGCCGGGGTGGCCATCACGGTCATTTTGTCTATGGTAGCTACACCTCTGCTCACCAATAATCGCGTGCTGGCGTTCAGCGTCACACAGGCAGAGCGCCAGTCAGAAAGCAAGGCCAGGCAAGCAGAAGCGGAAATGCAGACTGAAATGCGACAACAGCTCAAAGAACCGACCGTTGATCCGCACACGGATCCGTTAGCAACTGCTCAGGCACTCGCAGCCGCGCAGGACACCATTGCCAAGCCAAAATACTTCGACGAATCGTGCATTAGCGACCCGTACGGAGATCAGGACGGCGACGCGCTGACGAATCTGCAGGAATGCCTGCTAGGCACGCTGCCCACCAGCCCGGACACGGATGCTGACCTGGTCAGTGACAACGTTGAAGTAGCCGGTTTCCAGCTCAATGGCGCCGGTGTTACGTGGTACACCGACCCGTTGAACCCCGATACCAATCGGGACGGTCTGGATGACGGCAGTGAATGGTATACGGACGTCGGCGAGGATGCCACACCCCCTGACACGGACGGAAACGGTGTGCCTGACCTCTGGGACATCGACAATGACGGTGATGGGGCGCCGGATGAGTATGACATCTCACCCTATAGCAGCTCGCAAGATATCGCTCCTTTTGACGAAGCTGCGCCGTTCCAGCTCGATATGCAGGAGCTGATGACTGACAAGCTGGTCAAGGTGCAGTTCCAGTTGCGGCCCAGTGACGTCGATCACCTTTGGCTGAGCAACAACGTGCTCGACTGGCCGGATGGAGACAACGATGGCCAGATTCAAGATGTGGACGGGGCCACATTCTTCGACGTCGACCCTTCGTTGCTTGCGTCACCCAATGATAACGGCGACATGCGGCTGGCGCCAATGCTGGAAATCGTGATTGCGGGCACGCCGCATAATCTTCCCAGTGAGGACCTTCTCGAGCAATTCAGCATCGTTGTGCAGCAGTTGGATGAAACCACGCAGATCGCATATGTACCGTTACAACTGGTCACCGACGATACCGGCGCCAAGAATGTCGCCTTTGGCGGCACCATGTTCTATCGCGCCGCGGAAACATGGGGCAATCCTCAGTCTGTCAGTCTGGTCTGGATGGTCCAGGCTCTGCTGGATCAATGCCAGACTGCCGCAGACGGCGTCTGCACCGAGTATCTGTACAACCAGGAGGGTGTGATCCACGTTTATGATGACGCCTGGTATCTTACCGGCCTGCTTGTGACCGAAGAGCACGACGCCCAAATCGCGCTCGTCAATGAGGACTCGGTCGAGACAGCCAATATCGAAGCCGGTTACGACCAACCGTTCTACGTGGATGGTCTCTACGGTCTCACGCACGGGCTCAACCAGACCTTCCTGGCGCCTGCTGACTGCGATAGCCTGGACGGCAATGGCGAATGTGTAGGGGACGGTCAGCTGGATATCACCGTTGATGAGATCGTGCGCCGTTTCGACCATGCGGCCAACAACGGCGTCAGCGCCGAAGAACGCTGGAACCTGCCCGACATCTTCGACGTGGGCAAGGTGGGCACTGCGGTCGTTGAATGGGATTGATTAGATTCAAGTCAGCGCCAGTGAGATTTTTTGGATTTTGAACAATTCCGCCAAAGAGAATCCCTTTTCAAGAATGCCCAGTGCCACCGCAGGCACTTGTTTGGTTGTAAAATGGGAGCGCACAAAATTATGCAGCACCCAATAAGCATCCAAGCGTTTTTGCAAGGGCTTCTTGTC
>PIVW01000800.1 GCA_003353825.1 Chloroflexota bacterium | reverse complement strand
CGGACATCATTGAACTTCTGTAGTAACGGCTCTAGGTATTTTGACAGTTTTTTTTCATAACATAATCATAGCCGCATCTCAGTATTTGTGGCTAGTCTGACTTTTCCAGAGTTTTCAGGGTCCTTAAGTGGAACAACCATAACCAGCGCCGCCATGGCCAAACCTAACGACACATTTGCCTCGCCCAACCGCAGGGTGATGGGCCCATCCAGAGGTGCGATATCGGTCACGGTCACGATTTGGTCGGGCATGATATTGCGTTTACGCAGATAGGCAAAGACTTCTGTCTCAGTGGGTTGGATGGACAATATCTTTGCCGTGTCATCTACCTCCAGCGAATCCAGTGAACGACTTTCCACAGCCAACAAACTGCCATCAGCCTCTGGGATTGGATTGCCATGAGGGCAGGTGCGGGGATAATCCAGATATTCGGCCAGACTTTCGGCCAGTTCGTCAGTGGTGGCATGCTCAAGGCTACAAGCTGCTTCGTAGACATCGGCCCAGTTGAACCTGAGATGGTCAACCAGAAAGCGTTCCCACAACCTTTGTCTGCGGATGACATTTAAGGCAATACAGCGGCCTCCCTCAGTGAGAGCGACACCTTTATAGGGTTCATGTGAGATGAAATCCTGGGCGACCAGGCGTTTCATCATCTCATTAGCAGATACTGGCGTGACGCCCAGCCGTTCGGCTACACGCGCTATAACCACTGTCGAACCACAGTCGCTCAGTTCGGCGATGGTTTTCAAATACATTTCAACGCTTTCGTTGCTAGTTGTTTGCGTTCTCATAAGACTGGAGTTCCATTGTTGAAATATAAGGGCATCCTTATATTTCATGTTAGCCTCAGCATACTATCACAAGAGCAACGCCAATCAAAAAAGTGCTAACCAAGCCTAAGAAAGGCTCACAAGCCGATGATCAGGTCAAGGCAGCTAAGTTTGGGACAAAGTTAGATTCGGTGTCTGACACCAACTCCCGTTTGTGAACACCTACTGCATGATGATATAGTCTCTTCACGAAGCATCGACGATGTGAACAATGTAGTGTGAGGGCAAAGAATGGTGTCGTTACTTGAAACTTTAGGCTATCCACTTAAGCCGAGACGGTGCCGGCGAGTAGAGGATTACAAAGGGTGGGCGGTCGGGCTTTGCGAGGGAGGGGCAAAGCTCCCATTTGAGCGAGAAGCCAATCAAACAAATCAGGGAATTGCGTTTTATATAGCCGTTCAGCTGGCGTGCTGCTGTGGCGACATCTAGTGTCGTAATTATGAATGACGGTCAAAGCGCTCAAGCGGCGGTTGGTCAAGCCTCGACCATTGTGGTAGCTTTGGGAGAGAGAGCCGTTTCTTCCTTCCACAGCCGAAGAAGCGCGGTGGAAATTGCCGCTGGCCCATTCTCCCCAACTACGCCAGCGATCCAGGTCCTGTTTTGATATAGTCTGTGTTAGGGGGTGCTCTGCAAAAGCAATTTGGGCCTTCTGCCAAGCTTGTACATACAGTTTCTTTATTTCAGTAGCTAGTTTTACCAGCGACTTTCCTCTATCGCTGATAAAATGCTGCACTTGCATGCCCAACTCTTTCAGCCTCGATTGCGCCTTCGCTTTCCAGGTCTCATAACTTCTGTCTTCTGCTTCTTCTTCCATGATAAGATAGCCCGAACACAAATCCATCAACACCAGCAGCATTTTGTCATTGAACCAAGTTTCATCTCCAGCAGCTACAATATCACCTCCTCTCTCTCCCTTTTCTCTTTGTTTCGCTTCCTGCCTTTGCTGAAACTCCACCAATAGCTCCTCCATCTGTCCCATCATGTTGCGCAATGCACTCGCTGAACTACCAACGTGACTATCCACCCGTATGCGCTTGAAGAACTCGCTCATCCTTTCCGCCCCTTGGTTACCTTTTATCCCAAATACGTAGAGGACTGCCAGTACCATTATCCGCAACCATACTTGACCTTCTTCTGTTTCCCAAAAGTATGTCTCGGGATATTTGGCCCTTCCGCTCATCGCCTGCAAACTGCGACTCACACTGTCTTTGGATAGACCCGTTGCCTGCGCTATCTTGCGCAATGATTGT
>PIVW01000799.1 GCA_003353825.1 Chloroflexota bacterium | reverse complement strand
GACTGGACATTGCGTATGACGGCGGATAAAAATTGTGTAAAAATCCAAGGATCCACGGCGTACCAGAGTGAAAAGTGGGCGGGGCACCTATACATTTTTAGCCACAGTCCCATACACGGTTATTCTTTGCGGTTAACTGGCGTATGGCCATTGAAAATTGCTGAAAATCATGCTGATCAGGGCGTATAGGGCGGATAACAACGTATTCATTGCGTATTTATGGCGTATTCATTGCGTATTCGGCGTACTGGCCGCATATTGTCAGCGTATTGGTCAAGTATTGATCAAGTATTGGTCGCGTATGCTAACGGTTTTGGCGTATTACCAACGTAGAAGGCGTATTAGGGGCGTATTTACGGCGTATTAGGAGCGTACTATTAACGTATATGAGCGTATACAACGTATTGGTAGCGTATTGCAAGCGTATACAACGTATTAGTAGCATATTGGCGGCGTATTGGCGGCGTAGGCGGCGTATTGGCAGCGTATTGGCGGCGTATTAAATCAATACGCCGGGCTGAGGTATATATAGGATTAAAAACGGATTTTCTTAATCTGACCTCCTGTAACTTGAGTAGATCACATCTAATTAGCTTATCTATATCACATCTAATTAGCATGGAGCAGTTGCAGATACTGAATGGGCTTGCTCTGGTGGACCTACAGGTTGCTGTGGCTCAGCTGGACATGGCCATGTTGCAGGCAGAGGAAGAAGACGAGGAAGCCGCACGCCCCCTAAGACGCCCCCCAAGGCCAAGGAGATGGTGGACTCGGCCGTGGATCCTTCGGAGGGGAAAGTTTGGGCATTATGAGCAGCTCATGGTTGAGCTGGCCAACGAAGATGTCCAAAGCTACAAAAACTTTGTGAGGATGGAGCCCCGGATGTTCCGAGAGATACTGGATAGAGTTGGGCCTAGGGTCCAGAAGCTGAACACCAACTTCAGAGACGCGCTGCCGGCAGGACTGAAGTTGGCCATCACCCTCAGACACATGGCGAGTGGGGACAGCTACAAGACCCTGATGTATAGCTTCCGCGTGGCCCATAACACCATATCCAAGTTCGTCCCGGAGGTGTGCCAGGCCATCATTGACGAGTACGGCGACGAGGTGATGGCGGTACCCAGGACCCCGGCTGACTGGAAGAGGATTTCCGACAAGTTCTCCAGCCGATGGAACTTCCACCACTGTTTGGGGGCCATTGACGGGAAGCACGTCGCCCTCCGATGTCCAAAAAATTCGGGCTCCGATTACTGGAACTACAAGCATTTCCACTCCATCGTCCTTCTCGCGCTGGTGGACGCAGATTACAAGTTCATCTGGGTGTCTGTTGGTGCCAGAGGATCTTCCTCAGACGCAGGCTTGTTTGACAACTGCGACTTCAAGACAGCTTTGGAAGACGGGACCATCAACTTCCCACAACCGGATCCTCTGCCCGGAGATGACCAGCCGATGCCCTACTTCATCATTGGTGATGATGCCTTCCCGCTGCGGACGTGGTTGATGAAGCCCTACTCCAAAAGAACAATGCCGGACGAGGAGAGGATCTTTAACTACCGTGTGTGCCGGGCCAGACGCATCGTCGAGAATGGCTTCGGTATCCTAGCCAACCGGTACCAGTTCTTGCTTGATACCAGAAAACAGACGCCGGAGAGGCTGACCACCATGGTGATGGCCGCATGCTGCCTCCATAATCTCATGCGGACCCGGTACCCCACCTTCCAGAATCAAGTGGCCGATGTCGAAGACGCGACTCACAACATGATCCTGGGGGAATGGAGGAAGGACAGGCCTATGCACGACATGGAAGAGATGCAGCTGGGCAACACGTCATCGAAGAGGGCGAAGGCACAGAGGGGCTATCTAACCGCCTACTACAACTCAGAGGCCGGATCCGTTCCATGGCAAGCAGACATGATCTGAGGTTCCGATGAATGGTCCATGAGAAGCCCCTACGGTTGACAGCTGGCCGACGCGCCCACAACGCTACAGCTAAGCTGAGGGGGGGTGCAGAGGGTACCAGAGGGTTGCAGCCCACCACCGGATTAGCTGACCGGCGCCTACTGATTACGCTAAGCTGAGG
>PIVW01001611.1 GCA_003353825.1 Chloroflexota bacterium | reverse complement strand
CAAATGAGTCATTATTAATGGTCTTTGGTATCAGACACGCTGCTACTTGTTCACCTCTTTTACCTGCCGTACCAGATCGAAAATTCCAGATGAGGCCGCTATGGCGATAATGCGGGCGTTGGCGCCAAAGCCGCGGTCAATGGAGCCGGCAGGTACTATATTGCGTTGCCCTATGGAGCCAAGCACCTTTCCAGACGGATCGCTAACAGTCCAGGCCAGACTGACCGGCTGTACTCCCTTGTCAGCGCGACCAAGCTTGATCCGACCCTGCACGCTTAGCGCCTCGGCGCCGGGCGTGGTGCGGACCGGCCAACCTGCGTCCCTTAAAACTTCACGCATGGCAGCGGTCAACTCCCCATTGCCGTTGCCAGGAGCCCCGGTCACCGGGAGGACGGCAACCGCGCTGATCGTGCGCTGTTTTGCAGGGTTTTGGCCGGGCGCTGCTTTGATAGGGCTTGCAGCGCCGCTAACCGCTGGCGGGTTTGAGATGATAGCCTCCAGCGCGT
>PIVW01000798.1 GCA_003353825.1 Chloroflexota bacterium | reverse complement strand
TTCTGGAGTTGCCAAACTCGCTATCCGGAGTTAATCCTTTTTTAAGGTTCGATTTTCTAGTCGATTGAACATGGGTGATGATGACCTTAAGTGACGTAGCGTGGACCCAAAATACGCGCTCCTATGAGTTAACAGAATCAGGCAATCACGATTCTATTGGCCCGGGATTAAGCGCCCTTGACCTTACGCCGAGGCGGTATAGATCACCGGACCTCGATACCCTTGTAGCCGCCGTCGTCGGGCACCTGGGTGTTCCCGTTAACGGCTATGCTGTCGCCGCTCTGCTCGAAAGTGAGGGCTGGTCTGACGATATAGTACGCCAGGTATTCGGCCAGGCGAATTTGTTGATGTTAGGTGAGTTGCTCTGGCGGAGGAGTTGGGCGCTGCCATCAACACAAGAGGTTGCAGAACATTCACAGATTAAACCGAAAATGTCGGAGGTTTCGAATCAGCATTTGCGGGGACTCTATCTATTTGCACTGGCCATCGTCCAGTTAGCCGGCCTGGTAGTGGTTGGCGTTACCTTTGGCGCCGGTAGTGGCTATACTATCAGGGAAGCGACATCTGTGGGTGTGGCACTGTTACTTGGCCTTATTTGGTCGAACGGTTTTAGCCAGTTACTCGCAAGAGAACCAATGGGGCTGTACATGTCGGGCAAGCAAGTGTTATGCGGACGGGCGATTCTGCGGTTGTTGTCTCTCTCTTTGGGACTTGCACTATTGATTGCGTTGTGTACTCTCGCGTTCGCTTATGTCTTTGTTGAGACTATGATTTGGCCCGCAACATTGGCAACTGCCTATTTTCTACTTTTAGCGATGTTTTGGCTACTTGTCAATGCTTTGTTTATTATAGATCTCGCTCCACTGACCGTTGCCGCTACATTATTGGCATTGGCGATCCTTGTCGTGGCACAGACCAACGGTGGCCCGACTATTCAAGTTTGGCTGCCAGGGATTGGCTTGGTTGTCGCCAGTCTGTTTATGTTGACAAGCCTTATCATATGGTGGGTATCCAGAGAACTTGCTTCGAATCCCAACGAACGTCTGTCTAGCTTAAAAGCTATTTTTGTAGAACAATGGGGTTATATCGTTTACGGTATAGGGATCATGTTACTTATCGTGTTGGATCGGCTGGTGGCGTGGAGCACCGGTACTGAAGGTGTAGGAATAGTCGTTCGCGTTCACTATGAGGTTGCACTGGGATGGGCCCTTCTCCTGTTTTTGATCATGGTTGCCTGTCAAGAGTGGTTGTTGGCAGTTTTCCTCAGAAGTATGAGGCGATCTATTAAACGCTATTCAAGTGCAGACCTTGCCGCATTCAGAGCATTGTGGTACCGCTCTTACCGTAAGCGTATGGCGGTGCTAGCTGTTTTCATCTTGCTCATTATTGTGGCAGCCGTCACTCTCTTAGGCTTCCTAGCATTTAGGGTGCCATCGTTAGCCAGGTTGATGCCTAAGGGTGAAGGCCTGTTTGTGTGGCAGTTCGGTCTGATAGGGTATGGTTTGTTGGCCATAGCGATGCTTAACACCGGCTACATTATCTCGATGTCAAAACCATCACTGCTCTATCGTCCGCTCGTGTTGGCGATAGGGGTTGATCTTGCAGTGGCGATGACGGCTGCCTGGTGGCTCGGGTATACGGGTAGCGTGTTGGGACTGATCGCCGGTTCCGCCACTCTGCTCGTTTTGACTACGATACAGGTAAGGAAGATGTCTCTGGAACTGGAACAGGCCTTGTACGCCAGCACTTGATTGAGGGATGTGATTGGTTTGAAGTGGTCGGCAGTTCGCCACTTGTGTGGGTAGTGGTTACATATTGACTGAAAATGTTCCAATTGATATTCTGCGTTAAAAGCAATCGAGCGGAGTACCATTATGATTCAGGATGTTATCACATATCATTGTACGAAGTGTAACAGTGTCAACATAAGCAAAAACGGCACAGACCGCTGTCCCGAATGTATTTCTGAGAATCATAAGCGCCACACATTTTATGCCGTTGGCAGTGGTGAAAAAAGAGAGATTCGTCACTGTAAAGAGTGTGGGAACTACTTTTCTGAAACAAAAAATACTCCTTTGCAAG
>PIVW01001610.1 GCA_003353825.1 Chloroflexota bacterium | reverse complement strand
TCGACACGAAGGACGAACCATCGCGCATGGGACATTCCAAGTGCATGAGACCATATGGGTATGCGCAGCGAAATGCCGCCATCGCTCGGGCAAATTGGTAACTCAAAGAGCAAACTCCGTGGTCCAATGCATCATGCCCAACGGCATCACTGGTTACGATCTGATGGTATCTGTGGGGTGCAAGCGCTACCTTGATCACCTACAACGCGAGGAGATCCGCGCCGAACTGCGTGAAAAGCATGCTATACAGATATCTTCCGGTGAGGTAACCCGACTAGAAAAATGTTTCTTAGATTACCTTACTCGGCTTCATTATTCACGCGCCGACCAACTTAAGGCCGCTTTGCATAACGAAGGCGGCTGGCCAATGCACGTAGATGCCACCGGCGATCATGGCCAGGGGACCCTTTTTGTAGTCATAGCAGGCTGGAAAAAATGGGTACTCGGAAGTTGGAAGATTGCCACGGAGCGCTCTGAGCTTATACTGCCCTGCCTACAGGATGTAGT
>PIVW01000797.1 GCA_003353825.1 Chloroflexota bacterium | reverse complement strand
TTGCAGCCAACACAGCGCTGACGGAAATTGCCCACTGCGCGATTGATGATGTGGCTGGTGAAGTTATCAATGGGGCGCCAGTGAGACGGGGATGGGCGCGCGCGGGAAGCGGGTCGTGCTGGGGACTGGTTGCCGCCACTGCCGCTGCCGCTGCCGCCGCTACTGTTGCCGATCTCTCGCAGATAGGGATGCTGATGATGATGATGATGATGAATGCGCGTCGCTGCCGATGTTGCTGTTGCTGTTGCTGTTGCCGCAGGTCCAGAGCCTGCACCTCCGATGACTCCATCCTGAAAACACGCCAATCGGACGCTCTGTTCCCAATACTCATCCTGTGGGTAGGGTCCTGAAGTCAACATACCAGTAATTATATATATAAAATGTTCACCACCACCAGCATACCAATGTTGGCCTTACCACCAATCATACCATCAACGTAGGAGTAGCGGACAGCGGCTGGGCCACGCCCCGAATCATCGCCAAGGGCCACAAATGTCGCCAGCTTTCGACACATCGGACAGCCCACTCGACCATTGGGCAGCGGAGAGTCGGACATCCATTTCATCAGGTCGGCCAGGCAAAATCTATGGCTGCAGGGTAACTGACACACCACGGTACCTGGTCCCTAGAGAAGGGGGAAACAACAAAAAAATAATTATACACACACACACACAGTCAATATTACCATCACGGCCAGGCAAATACCGCATGGTTCCTGGGTGGCTGGGGTCATGAATGGTCGCTGATGCAGGAGGGCAGTGGCGGTCGTGGTCGCGGTGACCAACTGAACTCGAGGTTGAGCCATGTGTCTCATTATACGCCGTAGCATTTGGCGGGCCTCGGCTAAAAAATTGAACAAAAACATAACTGATGGTATCAATATTAACATGGTCACATTTCTTCCCCCGCCCCGTTGCTCGTCAGCCAGCTTACCATATGCCACCACATGGCCGCATGGAATGGATGCACAAACGGTGTTGATGGCGTCTGCTCCGATGCTGTCCACTAGATGGCACCGTTCCCCGCGGCGGCTGTCGTCAAGGACCAATGCAGCTTCCGGTGAAAGTGACGAGGTCGGCGTTACAGGCATGATGACGCTGATGCTGGTTGGCTAATTCCGGTTGGGCCGGCAAATATTCAATACAGCGCAGTGCAAGTAACAAATATATAATACAGCTACACATTCCTATATATATATATACACACATTGTTCCTCCCTCTCCCTCTCTCCCTCCCTCCCTCCCTCTCCGTTCTCCCCTCTACTCAACCGCAGCGTTCGGGCGCTGCAGAATGCGAAGCACGGGCCCTATGTTGTTGTGGTCGTCGCCGTCTTGGTCGTCGTCGTCGTCGTCGTCGTCGTCGTCGTCGTCGTGGTCATGGTTGTTACTGGCACCCTCTCCCTCTTCCTGCCCATGCTCCCTGTCTGACGACGGGTCGTTGGCCAGCTCCCATGCCTGGTCGGCATGAAACGGTTTGACTGCAGTGTAGGTTTTGCACGCCTTGTATAGCTGTTCAAATTGGCCCTTGGCCGGCAGTGGCGGAGGTGGGCAATTGGGTAGTGGGCGAGGGAACGAGTCAAGGAACAGATCTGCAGCATGGTCGTGGGAAAGCTGGGCAAGGATGGGCTCTATGAAGTATCGCATGCTGGGCATGGACATGCAGGGTCCAGCGTACAAGGTGGCCAGGTCCGGCATGGATAAGGATCCGCGGCATATGTTCCTCAGACGTTCGGATGCGTGTAGGCCATAGGTCAGCGATTTGTTGCTGTAGCAGGAATCATAGAGCATACTGGCCAGCAACGCCTCAACTGCACGCAACGCCTGCAGGCACTGGAATTGGTCACAGAACCGCTGGATGGTGCAGAGTTGGTCCAGTGTGTATGGGCTGTCGTCGGAAGGGCCAGTGGTCTGCCCTTGGATGTAGAGAAAGTCGACGGCCGTGCGAAGCTCTGCGTGCGTGAATTCGGGCATGGGGATGTTGGTGATGCCACCGATGGGAGCCGCTGCTTGCTGTTCCTCGCCATTGCGACGTTGCAGCCAGTGGGCGAAAATGGGCGACATCGAGGCCAGCACACATCTGTGTGCG
>PIVW01001609.1 GCA_003353825.1 Chloroflexota bacterium | reverse complement strand
GAAGAGGATCTGGCGCGGGGCGTGGGCAGGCATTTGCCTGGCGGAGCGGGCAGCTAACTGCTATAATGCTAGATGTTATTGGACCGTGTCGAGCCGACATGGTCTACGAACGTTAGTAAGACCTATGCAGATGCTATCTTATGGAAGAGGGTGGTATACCTGGGATTCGATTATCATCATGTCAAGCCCCCCTCTGAATCACTGATATGTAGGCCCTGACATGTTGCCAGAGTCTGGTGTTTATTTTCTAAGTTGTTTGAAGGAGGTATGTTATGTTGAAAAGAACGTTTTGTTTGGCATTAATTCTTATGTTTGCCTGTAGTGCATCAGCAGACCTAGTTGGATACTGGTCCTTTGATGAGGGGACTGGTACAGTCGCCAATGACGGTTCCGGCAACGACAATCACGGCGAGGTCGTGGGTGGCGCGCAGTGGGTTGCTGGCAAGCTAGGCGGTGCACTGGCCTTTGATGGTGCAGACGATATGGTGGTCGTCGAGCAGAACATCG
>PIVW01000247.1 GCA_003353825.1 Chloroflexota bacterium | reverse complement strand
CGCCGCTCTCGGCGCAGCCGTTGGCGCACACCACGTCATGAACGGCTCCGGAACCGAAGCCGATGCCATCAAGCTCGTTACCGCTCCGATGATTGTCGCCGGTGTTGGAACCCTGCTTTCCATCGTTGGCATGTTCATGGTGAAATGCAAAGAAGGGGCCACGCAGAAGGGCCTGCTGAAAGCGCTGCTGACCGGAACGCTCGGTAGCTCGGCCCTCATCGTTCTCGCGCTGATTGGCGTACGCTTTATTCGTGGGCGGTTTCAGCCTGCCTCCGCTGTTGTCCTTCTGGGTATTGACACGCTCCTCCATCCTGTTCTTGACGAGGTTGGCGGCTGCTCTCAGTGCTGATGCTGCGGCTGAATCGACAACCTTCTGCTTGCTTCTTATCTTGCCCTTTAGTTTGCCGCTCTTTATCCTGCGGGCCCCCCGGGGCTTTGACAAAACCCGCAGCCGGTTCTCTATCCTCTTGGTAAACAGTTTCGAGCTGTCATCAGAATCATCAGTGGTCGGCGTGATGTCCCGGCTAATCTTCGCATCGGCTTGCCACTGTACAATCTGGGCATTAGTAACCAGGCTATTCTCTCGCCTGCGACCTTTGAAGACTGCCCCTCTTGGACGTGCACCAAGCTCGGCAAGGAATGCCATCATCTCGATTGCGGCTATATCACCGCCATTCGTTGTGGTAGTTACTGCCGCCATTGCTTACTCGATTGGTACAAGGACACATAAGCAGAAATCAGACCCGAGACAAGATGAGCCACCGGGCAATAGACCCCGCTCTGATAGTTGTCTCACAGTCCCCTCTTCACCTGTCTCATCTAGACATAGCTCACAAGGGTCAGGCCCTTCTGCTACTCGCATTACCTGTTGATTGAAGTTCCCGTTTATTGCCACAGCAGTCTCGTACTGTTCAGATGTGCGTCGAGATTGAGCCAGTAGTTGAGGACCACCTAGACCGTTCTTGAGCCTGTCCATTTGCACATCGAACCGAGCATCACCCGGTAGGATATTGAACCCGCCCAGATGTTGCTGCAGTCCATCCATCTGGTGTCTAACCGTGTCCTTCCCCATGGCCGATAGCAGCCGGTCCATTTGCGCAACGTCTGCCGGGTTGGTTGAACTGAACCCCTGTAGTTGTTGGGTCGTGGGCAGGTCCACGGACTGAATAGCACCCGCCCCCGTTCGATGTATCAACGGGCCAAACTGTCTCCCAGACTCGTCAACAAAGTCGTTGAACTGGGACAGGTCCAGATCAAGCGCCATTGCTTTGCTCAGCCCTTAACCGTTCCTTCTCCGCCTTAATATCAATCATGCCATCGGACAGGTTCTTGAGTTCAGCAGGTGTGAATTGGGTTGCGGCCCGTTTCAGTTCCTCGCCAGATTCAGTGGATGTCACCGCTTCATCAATGGCGAATATCTCAACAAAGGCCTGCCTCTTAGCCCACAGGACCATAAGCGATCTAGCATCTGAGAACTTACTACCACGGTCCGCAACAGGAACAGTGTGGAGCGTGCTGAAAGGCAGTTCCGCCATCTCTGCAACCTCGCCCCAATATTGACCCAGTTGGGTTATCTCACCCGACTCAATCACTCCATCCTCAATCGCGTCTTCCTCAATAGCTTGCAGGGTCAGGTTCTCAAGTATCCCCTCATTGCGTTCAGATGGGTTCTCAAGCAGTTCCCCAACCCGGGCTATGTACTCGGGTCGTTTGGCCTCAACCCTCAAATCGGTGTTAATCGATTCCTGGGCACGGGCGGTTTCGAACTGTTTGACTCTATCAGCCATTAGTCCTTGTCCTGTTCAAGCTTGGCCTTGGTACGTCCCCTGAGACGTTCCCGGAGCGAGACCCATTCCCTTTGCCGTTCCTGTGCCCGGTCCTTGGCCACCTGCCGTCTGGCTTTGGTTCCGGTGTAGATGCCGAATGTGAGTACTGTTAGGACTGATTGCCACCACATTATTTGCACGACTCCACAAGCGCTTCATCCTCGGGGCTGATTTCCAACCCAGCGTCGATAGCTTCGGCGTACACTTCTAGTACTGACGGGCAGGTGATGACATGGACCTTGGCCAGCTCCTGATCGTCCATCCAACCACAACCCTGTATAAACATGAGTGCGGCCCAGGCCACGATAAAGACCAACATGGCCCAGAAGAATGCGCGGGGGGGGTCTTCCATGGTCATCGTCCCAGACCTAGACGGTCACGGATTCCGGTGGGGGCTGGTGCTGGCTCGGGTTCAACAACAGGTGCTCTCGCTTTAACTTCCTCAATCAGTTTAGTGGCCGCCTCTATCGAATCAGCCTTGCCCATTTCTACATACAGGTCTTCAAGGGATGCGAGACCGGTCTCTAACAGGTGCTTTTGCCAATCCGCTGTAGCAGCTGGGTCAGACGGGAATTCAAGTGGCTTGGGGGTCCATGCCTCGGTAGCATCAGTCGGGATTACATCAGACCCTTGAACGAAGTTGGCCAGTTGCTTCTCGATTTGGAACTTACGCGCCATCGATGATCGGTTGATTTCAGTACGCTTTTCACGGTCCCAGACCAGGGGCATATTGAGCACGTCCAGCATGTATCCAGATGTGACCGACATAGCAGCCTCGTTAGAGACCATATAGCCCGGGACGTGGAACCGCTTGGCAGTGGATTCAGCTATCGAGTTAATAACGGCTAGAGCGTCCTTGGAATTGGATGCGGCATGGGACAGAAGCGATGCGGTCTGGTCCCGTTGCAACATGGTCATACCCTCATTGATAACGCCACTGAATCCGAGGTTGTTCGGGTCGGTCCCAAACCATGCGCCTGATGCGGACCGGCCTGCACTCTCGGCAATCCGGGATGTCTCGATGTCAATCTCGAACGACTGGTCATATAGAGCCGTGCCAGTAATCGGGAACAGGGTAGTTCCATCAGCGGTTGAATCTAGCTGCCAAGTGATAATCGGATATTCATACAGCCCGCCCTGGATCGTCATCGGGTTTGCAGACTGGTCCAACTTGGGGTCTTTAGTCCATTCCCCTGTAGCAATCCAATCAGATCCGCCGCGCCCTGGATCGGGTATGCTCTTCCACTCTTCTGCTTCGTACTCTACCAATCGCCCATTGGGGTAATCGTCTTGCCTGGCAAAGTAAGCGACATATTTCTTCTTGGTATCAGACCCGCCATCCAGTTGCAGCACGATTATGGAGGCGTGCTCAATATTGTTCGTATCTACTTGAGCCTTTCCCGCGGTGGATTCGAGTCTCTCACCAAATACAACCCATATCTTGGCAGGGTCAAAGGTATCGTAGGTGTATCCAAGGGAATCGGCCTTGACCAGCATCCCGGCTGAACCCACAGCCGCCAACAGGTCTAGCCGACTCATGCGCCGATCATGGTGGGCTAATGCCCTGGCAGATTGAAGGTCATCTGCGAACGTGTCACCATCTGGGTACACATAGACGCTACCGGCTGAAAACTGGTTGGCTCTAATCTCGGCTACTCTGCTGAACGTGCCAGCGGATGCGATAGTATGGAGACCGGCCACAACCGCAGCCTTCTGGGATGCAACCGATACCTGACTAAAGCCGTTCGTCTCTATCCCCTCAAGTGCTACGCCATCGGGTGTGGTCTTTTGAATCTCGGTGGCAAATCTATTGATAACAGCATTTACCAGTAGCGGGGTCAGTCCCCCATCAATAACCTGCACCATTTCCGCAATCTTGCTAGACCCCGAATGGACCACCTGCCCATCATCCACCGTCACCGTCTGTCGGGTAAGCGGGTCTAGTGCGGCTGTAAAAAAGGTCATGCTGCTTGCCAGTCCTCTTGGATATGCGGCCTAAACTCAGGTGGATAAACAGATACAGCCATGTATAAGAATGCATCCCGGCTATCCTCGTGATAGATACCTTGGGACTTCTCCTTGCGGAAGTAGTCTTTTGATCCTGGGTCTGGATAGGTGTCGTGTCTCATTACGTCCATCAATCCTCTTGAGGCCCCTTTGTAAAACGACTCCAATTTGGTCGAGATACAGAAGCGCCGTAGTCCCCTGGCATTCCTGATAATGTATGAAGCCTGAATATCTTGCACGTCCTTTGACGCCTTCCATCCAGTTATGTTCTCAACGTATTTGGTCCAGTTGCCGTGCCCATTCGAGCACTCAATCTTGCTGAACATGTACTCAGCTGAACCACCGACAGGGCCGACCGTTCTATAGTCGGCACCAATCTTGATAGCAGATGGATCCCGGAACGTACAATCCTTGGTGTACTGTAGTACCTCATTGAACGCGATCATGGGGTCGATTTGTTGCGGGGTCCATTCAGCTTTGAGCACAACGCAATCGATACGCCCCTGACCCAGCATCAGGTCTTCCTTTTGCCAGATCTGCCAGCATCCATCTGACCCGCCCAGGTCCACAGATAGAATCCAGGGCCGCTGCCGATTGAATGGTAGACTGACCATGTTACCGGCCGGCCACTGTTCTTCACTGAACTCCCACACCTTCCCGTCTCGTGCTACCCATTCCCCTAGCAGTTCTTGACGGGCCATGGACTCGGATAGGTTATCGACCATGCGACCGTGTAGGCCCCGGTTGTGGGCGTTGTCATCGGTCTTGGCGTAGAATGCTACAGCTTGGCCATCTTCGGATACTTGTTTGCGGTTGGATTCGTCGTCGGCTATCGGTTCGGCGATACCCATTCCAAGGAGCTGCCTGTATAGCCAGTTTGGTTTGGGGGTGGTGATGATGTCACATCCGAGCCATTTGACCCGCTTTTGGCGGAGCATAGCTTCTGAGATTGCGAGCACATCTTCACGTCTGTCGAGAGCAAGTTCGTCGTGGATGATGTATCCCACGGTAGGTCCACGAAACGGTGGGTCGTCGTTAATCCGACGCGCCTGTCTACTTCTGAACCATACCTTGCTTCCATTGAGAAACCTTATCTCCGTATCCCCACCAGACCCATGTATCGTATAGGTCCCGGGGGTTACCACTTCTGCCCAGCACGGATACAGTACATCTTTAATGTCACGTACCGTCTGTTCAGTTATCATTACTACGATGCCGGGTGACAGGACTGAAAGGAACTCAGCCTTCTTACATGCCACCGCAGTCTTACCCGCGCCACGACCGGCTATAAAGTAGTTCCGGGGTCTGAACGAATGCAGAAACTGTTGCTGTATCGGGTGGGGGTTTAGCCAGCCGTCAGCCTGTAGGGTTGGAGCCATCTTCAATCTTGCTCAGGTCCGCACCCTCGATATGGATTGTGACCCCACCGGTAGCACCTTCAGTCCCAGATGCAATCTGTTGCAGGGCCGTGAGAGCACCTGTATACGAGTCCCTAGCTGCCAGTGTCCCGCGTGCTTCCTCTTTGCTAACCAGCTTAGCCCACCACTTGAGCGACCCGTCCCTGACCTGTTTCAGTAGCTGTTTGCGCTCGTCCTCAGTCAGTTCTTGATATTCCGCGCCTGTGCAGGCACCCGTCGTTTCGAGTACCGGCGGCACCTTCTCTCTCTTTGGCTTCTTGGGCATTGCAGATTGCTCCCTTGCACCTGCCGCAGTACGGCTCTGGAGGTGCTGTGTTGGGGTTGGGGCGTTTAGAAGATTGTAGCCGGGGCTAGTTGGATTCAGGGATGGGGTCTATACCGCACGCTACCAGCATCGGGTTGATAAAGTGCCTCTTGCGGTACTCAGCCTCCTCCTGTTGAAAGACTGCTTTTTCTATGGCCTTGTCGATCTTGGCCAGAACCTGTTCTCGTTCCTCGTTGGTCATCTTGTCCCCTTCCAGATTGACGCCCAGCCTGCCCCTGTCCCAGATTGGGATTCGTCAAGAGGGCGGATTTGTGGCGTTGGTAAATATGCTACTATCAGTATTACAATCTGTCAACGATTATTTTTTGAGTAGATTCCGTCACCCCTTGTCACTTGTCCCAGAAGCCCTGCGAGACAGCAACCACGCTGAGCACCATCAGTCCAACCAGCAGAATGGAGCACCCAGCAAACACCCATGTAAATCCACGGTCCGGGCCCTTGAGAAATACGCCCACCGCACCCCTTTCTGGCATCTTGTGCATGGCCCTCTTTATTGAGTGTTCACCCATGATCATCGACAGCGCCAGAAATGTGGCCGCTGCAACCATTGTACCAATGAAATCTACCATGGTTATTCTGTCCCTTTTTTTGATTCGTGTTCGTTCCTGTATTTATGAAAGTCTGCCACCATCGCTTCGTATTCTTTCTTGGCCCGCAATAGGTCCACCTCTGCCACGTTCCGCTGGCTCGCTGTGAGCTGACAGCAATCCCCGAGAAATTCTGATAACTCCCGTTCGTAGTCTAGCCTCAGTTTCAGTTCTGCAATCAGCAGGTCCTTAGCATCACATGGTTCTGAAAAGTCCCCTGTCCCCATATCCTCTATTTTCATTTTATTCCCCTCTCATCGGTTGTTCTACCAGTTGCACTTTATTGGCACTGCCGCGTCGCTGTAGCTGCTTGCCCGCATTGGTTGCATGATGTGGTATGCGCCGATAGCGCTTTGTCCATACCCATAGAGAAACAGGTACCCGCTATAACAGAACGACCCCACATTTCGTTCTGGCAGGCCGCTACCCTTGCCCACCGAGGCCGCTGGCGACACCTCGTGGTTGTCAAGATCGCACTCTCCACGTGGGACGCACGAGGCGACTGCCCCCACTCCCACCGCCACCCCTAGAACCAGTGACACCACTACCAAAACCGTTACAATTAGCTCTTTCATCATTTCCCCCTCCGGCACTCCCGCACCTTTTTACGATTGCAACTATTACACACCTTGTTCGCAGTCTCGATCGGAGCCAGGCACCCCTTGACCGAACACCTCCTAACCAGCTCCGATTCCTCTTTGGCCTCAAGCTCCCTCTCCCGAGCCAGCCTCACAAACCGATCCTCCCCATCTTCCCGCTTCCTGACCTTCTTGGTAGCAGTACTGAGCACGGCCCGTTCAATTTTGGTCTGGTTCCCGTCCGCCTTCATCCCTGTCAAGACCTCGTCCCTCCACGGCTGGACCTTGAACAGAATCTGACCATTAGCAGTCGCTTCCTCGATTGCGGCATAGCCCCCAGTTGAACATTCCCCATCCCTCTCTACCCCTGCCAGGTGATACCGGTCCCGCTCCACATATATCCATGCCCCGCCCTCGCCAAAGTCCTGATCCAGCATCTGACCTGTCACGCCTGCAACCTCGCGCAGACTCAAATCGGTCAGTTCTGCAATCGTTTCTATCAGCATCCCGGGGCAGTCTCGGATTGTGCGCAGGATTTTCCAATGTCGGGTTGTGGGTTTCATTGGTCACCGCCCTTGGCCAATACATCCTCAATCATTCCCTTCATCAGTTCCCGCTCTTTTTCACCGATGGAATCCTTCTCGTTGAGCCGGTCGTGTAGCTTCTTGTTCTTCTTTTCCAGATGCTTGATCTCATCCTCAAGTCGCTGGTTTATGCTTCTGTACCGGGTGGCCTTGTCTACTGCCTCGTGGGTCTGGTCAATCAGCCTGCGGTTTGTTTCCTGCTCGGTCGCGTGCATCCTCTTGTGCCGAGCAGCACCCCATCCAGCCGCGCTCAGAGCCTCAACCAATCCCTCAATCCGATTGTTGGCGGCGTCTAATCGGGTCTGCAATTCTGCCTTTTTAATCATTGGCTCACCTTCATGTACTTATCCATGAACGTCTGAAAATCGGTCTTTTCAAGTTTGAACCCCCTGGAAATCTTGATCAGAATCTCCTTTATGGTCACGCCTTGTTTATCCCTCAGTTCTGCAATCTGGTCTGCCACCCGGTGCCGTTCTGCCAATTGTCCCAGTGCGAACATTTCCAGCCGCGTGAACTTCTCCATATCACTCATAACACCCCCTTAGCCAGCCCATTATCCGTCTCCGTACATTCCACAACCCGTTGCCCAAGTGCCCCGGATCTGAACATGGCCGATTGACGTTCCCAGTACACTTGGGCCGGGGTCTGTTCTGGATTCATGCACGATGCGCAGATGGGTTTATCCCTGAACCGGTCCACAGCCTGTTTCCCACATGGACAGGTCTTGTCCCCTGAATAGATTTCACCCCTGTACTTTTGCCCAGCCCACTTAATCCCGTTCAGGTGCAGATATTTCCAGACCGTGGTCGGGTGCATATCCATGATGGTTGCAATCACTTTTGGTATAATACCCGTTCCTGCCAGTGAGCAGATCCGGTCTATCTCCCATTGCTCGACTACTCTTTTCTTACCCATCTACGTCACCCCCTAATAATCTGATTATCATCCTGAACGCGACCGGGGAACCGTGCTGGGGCGTTTCTAAAATCTCCTGGACTGCCTCGATTACGATTTCGGTGTTGGACATGATTGTGTCGATGTGGGTGTAATCCCCGGCGATAACCTTTTCAGCTTCTGCCGCCCATGCTGCGTCGGCTCCATCACCGCTCCTACCCACTCCCCCACCCCCCGGCCTAATCGCCTCAGATGGATGCTTGGCCAATTGGTGCCCGCCTGATTCTGGGCAGATTGTCAGCCCGCCTTTTTTGCTGT